>JBAUVS010000309.1:0-2681 GCA_049583345.1 Woeseiaceae bacterium | reverse complement strand
AGCCGGCAGTGTACGCGTACTCGGGCCGGTCGATGCGCCGATGGCGCGCAAGGCCGGCCGCTATCGGGCTCAATTGCTGCTGCAGAGCGCGGATCGCCGGGCACTGCACAAGGCGCTGTCGGTACTGCGTCCCATGCTCGAAAACGAGGCGATCGGGCGCAGAGCGCGATGGTCGATCGACGTCGATCCGATCGAGTTGTTCTGAATCGGCGCACGAGGTCACAAGCACCGTCAATCCCTGTAGAATTGCCGCCTCCCGAATCCGGCCTTCCCCCCCGCATGAAATCCATCGTCGCGAATCTCATCAGGAATGCGCTGGCCGATATGCCCGAGCTCGCCGACGCCGTCCGCGATCTTTCGGTCGACGGCTGCATCGAACGCACGCGCGACCCGAGTCACGGTGATTTCGCGAGCAACGTTGCGATGCGGCTCGCGAAACCGGCGCGCAAACCGCCGCGCGAACTCGCCGAGAGGATCGTCGCACGCATCGGCGCCAGCGACGACATCGACGGCATCGACGTCGCCGGACCGGGCTTCATCAATTTCCGCCTGAGCCCGGTTGTCCTGCACCGGGAGATCGCCGCGATCCTGGATGGAGGCGCCGGATACGGGCGCCAGGCACAGAAGACGGCGCCGCGCATCCTGCTCGAGTTCGTGTCCGCCAATCCGACCGGGCCGCTGCACGTCGGCCACGGCCGCCATGCGGCGTTCGGCGCCACGCTCGGCAACCTGCTGGATGCCGCCGGATACCCGGTATCGCGGGAGTATTACGTCAACGATGCCGGCCGCCAGATGGACATCCTCGGCGTCAGCGTGTGGTTACGCTGGCTCGAGACCCGGGGCACGGCGATCGGGTTCCCGGAAGCCGGCTACCGCGGAGATTACATCCGCGACATCGCGCAATCGATCGACACCGTCGGGGTACCCGTGTCGGACGCGGCGTCGGTCATCGGAGGTATCCCGCAGGACGATCCCGAGGCCGAGATCGGCGCGCTGATTCGCCGCGCCGGCGAATTGCTCGGGGACGATGTCTTCGGCCGAATCCGGCAACAGGCTCTCGAATCGATACGCGCGGACATCGAGGAGGACCTCGCCGAGTTCGGCGTCAACTTCGATCGCTGGTATTCCGAACAGAGCCTGACAAGCAGCGGACGTATCGACGCGGCGCTCGCGGTGCTGGAGGAGCGCGGCATGCTGTATCGCAAAGACGGTGCCACCTGGTTCCGCGCGATGGATTTCGGCGACGAAAAAGATCGCGTCGTCGTTCGCAAGACCGGTGCGACGACGTATTTTGCCTCCGACATTGCCTACCATTTCGACAAGCGCGAACGCGGTTTCGATCTTCTGATCGATATACTCGGCGCGGATCATCACGGCTACCTGGCACGCGTACGAGCCGGGCTCGCCGCCATGGGCTACGACGCGGACGACCTGGAGGTCGACCTCGTCCAGTTCGTCGCCCTCTACCGGGCGGGCAAGCGCGTGCAGATGTCCACGCGTTCCGGCAAGTTCGACACACTGCGGCAGCTGCGCGAAGAGGTCGGCAACGACGCCGCGCGTTTCTTCTACGTGTCGCGCTCGTTCGAGGCACATCTCGATTTCGATCTCGACGTCGCCAAATCCGAGTCCAGCGACAACCCCGTGTATTACATACAGTACGCGCACGCGCGCATCGCCAGCGTATTCCGGCAGCTCGCCGAGCGTTCGCTGGTCTGGGACGAAGCGGCGGGTCGTGCGGGCCTGGCGTTGCTGACCGAGGCGCAGGAGTCCGCGCTGATCGCCGCGCTGACGCGCTACCCGGAGATCATCGAACTCGCCGCGTCGAACCGCGCCCCGCAACACCTCGTGCACTACCTGCGCGACCTCGCGAACGACTTCCACACCTACTACAACGCGCACGCCTTCATCGTCGACGATGCCGGCCTGCGCGATGCCAGGCTGACCCTGATTACCGCGGCCCGGATCGTCATCGCCAACGGGCTCGCCATCCTGGGCGTCTCGGCGCCGGAGACGATGTGATGACTCAGCACCGGCGACGTCGTTCGAGCCGCTCGAAGCAGGCAGCGTATCCCGGCTGGCTGTGGATGGTGTTCGGCCTGGCCCTGGGCCTGTCGGTGGCAGTCGCAATCTACGTGAAGGACCGGCGTCCCGCCCCGGCCGTGGCCAGGGAATCCCACACGGAACCGGCAAGCCTCAAGTCCGCAATCGACGACAACGCCGAGCCCGCAGCCGCGAAAACGCCGGACGAGAAGGCGGCACCGACCGAGAAGCGTTTCACGTTCTATGACATGCTGCCGAACTTCGAGGTCGTTATTCCGGAACAGGAACGCGACGTCGCGGCTGACGTCAACCCGCAGGCGATCGTCGAACCGGGCATCTACGTGCTGCAGGCCGGATCGTTCTCGACCTATGCCGACGCCGACCGCCGCAGGGCAGAGCTTGCTCTGCACGGCATCGAGTCCACAATCCAGCGAGTGACGATCGACGACAGGACCTACCACCGGGTGCGTATCGGCCCGATCGAGGATCTCGACAAACTCAACTTGCTGCGCAGTCGCCTGCACGCAGCCCACATCGATGTCCTGCGTATCCGGCTCGGCGACTGATCTTCGCCGTCGACTCCCGCTCGTTGCCGCGCTGCTGCTGACCGCCTGTGCCGGGCCGGCACCCAGGACGGCGCA
>JBAUVS010000308.1:0-11134 GCA_049583345.1 Woeseiaceae bacterium | reverse complement strand
CACTCATGGCTCGCTTTGCTGCGCTTTACTTCGTTCGAAAGACGCCGGGCGCGCCGTCCCCTGTTTGGTTCGGGGGTGCGTACCACCGAACCCCGGAAGCGTCGGCGGGCGCGGTGTCTCTGGAACGAAGTAAAGCGCAGCGCAGCGAGCCATGAGTGGAAGAGATGCCGCGTCCGCCGACGCGTGTGCGCAGGCCTAGGAATGGATGATGCCGAGCGTGTAGGAGATCACGAGGAACAGGATCAGCACGATCGACAGGGCAACGCGGATCTTGAGTGCCGTCAGGAGGCGCGGCGAGTGCGGCTTGTCCCTGTCCTTCACGAGGAAATACAGACCGGAGCCGAGGCTGACGAAGACGGCGGCGAGTAACAGCAGTACGATGAGCTTCATCGGTGATCCGGGGAATCGCGGCAGAACAGTATAACGTGGCCGATACCTTGAAAAAGAAGCTGCTGGGCTGGCTGCCGTATGCGCTCGGCGTGCTGCTCGTCGTGCAATTCGCCGGGCTCGGCGTCTGGCAGATCGAACGCGGGCTGGGCAAACTGGCACAACGCCGCGAGTTCGCCGCTGAGAAGGGTTTCGCGGCCTGGTCGAACGGCATGCCGGTACGCTCGTTCCAGAAGCTCGAAGTCACGGGCCGGCTGGACACCGAACACCAGATCCTGCTCGAGAATATCATCATCGAGGACCGCCTCGGTTACTACGTGCTGACACCGCTCGTCGTCTCGAATGGCGCGCCGGTACTGATCGTCAATCGCGGCTGGATTGAACGGACCGCGGGCGGCTTCGACCCCGCAAGCATCGCCGCGGAGCCCGGCCGGGAAACGCTCCACGGCCGCGCCGGCTCGCTGCCGAGGGCCGGATACCGCATGGGCGACGCCTTCAAGCCGGGGGAGGCCTGGCCGCAGACCGCCGTGTATCCGACCCTCGACGAGGTCTCCGCGGCACTCGGCCGCGATGTGCAGCCGTTCGTGCTGTTGCTGGACCCCGACGACCCGCACGGCTTTTTCCGTTACTGGGAACCCGCCGAGATGGGACCCGGACGGCACTTTGCCTATGCGCTGCAATGGTTCGCGATGGGCGCCGTGCTCGCCTTTCTCCTCGTGCGGAATTTCCGCAAGCGGGGATTGGAGTCGTGACCGCCGATCCCAGGCTGCGGGGCCGGCTGCAGCTGCTGTTCATCGCCGTGGCATTCCTGGGGCCCTTGCTGGTGGCCGCATGGCTCTATTACGGCGGCACGCCGCTGCAACCGGAGGGCAGGACCAACCACGGGACCCTGCTGCAACCCGTGATCAACCTGCATGACGAGCTTCGCGACACGACCTTGTTCGACCGCACCGGCAAGACATGGGTGCTGCTCTACGCCAACGATGGACCGTGTGAGCGCAGCTGCCGCGATGCGCTTTACACGCTGCGCCAGTCGCGGCTCATGCTCGGCAAGGACATGAGCCGGCTCACCCGGGTCTTCTTGCACGGCGATACTCCGCCGGATACAGTGTTCCTCGCGCAAGAGCACGCGGGCCTGGTCGCGTTCGAGGACGCCGACCTTTACGAACTGCTTCTGAGAAAACGACCCGCAGACCTGCCGGAGAGGGGATACTTCCTGGTCGACCCGCTTGGGAACCTGGTGATGTACTTCCGGCCGGACATCGATCCTTCAGACATGGTTGACGATATCCAGCACCTGCTGCGCCTGTCCCAAATCGGTTGAGAACGCCTTCTTGAACACCAACGTCGAAACCTATACCGACTGGCGGGATTACTACGAGCTGACGAAACCGCGCGTGGTCATGCTGATCGTCTTCACGGCCGTGGTCGGCATGTTCCTGGCCGTGCCCGGCTGGCCGGACCCGTTGCGCCTCGTCTTCGGCACGCTCGGCATCGGTCTCGCGTCGTCGTCGGCAGCGGTATTCAATCACGTCCTCGACCACCGCGTCGATATCCGGATGATGCGGACACGCGGTCGACCGTTGCCGCAGGGCAAGCTCACGGAACGGTCGGCGCTGATCTTCGCATCGATTCTCGGCATCGCGTCGATGATCATCCTGTGGTCGCTCGTCAATCCGCTCACCGCCGTGCTGACGTTTCTTTCGCTCATCGGCTACGCCGTGATCTACACCGTCTTCCTGAAGCGAGCGACCCCGCAAAACATCGTGATCGGCGGCGCCGCCGGCGCGGCGCCGCCCGTACTCGGCTGGACCGCCATCACCGGCGATGTCCACAGCAACGCGCTGCTCCTGTTCCTGATCATCTTCGTCTGGACGCCGCCGCACTTCTGGGCGCTGGCGATCGCGCGCAGGGAAGACTACGAGAAAGTGGGCATACCGATGCTGCCCGTGACGCACGGCGACGAGTACACGCGTCTCAACATCGTGCTGTACACGATCCTCCTCGTGCTGATCACGCTCCTGCCTTACCTGACCGGCATGAGCGGCCTCCTGTACCTTGCGACCGTGCTCGTGCTGGACGCGATCTTCCTGACCTACACGGTCCGTATGCGGCGCCACCCGGACGATATTGCATTGCCCATGCGAACGTTCCGGTTCTCGATCACCTACCTCGGCATTCTGTTCGCCGCCCTGCTCGTCGATCACTACTTCCTGCTGCAACTGAGTCTCTAGGCTGAGCGCTCCTGTGCAAACTGCAGACTCGACCCTTGTGTCCGCGAGGTGCCCGGCTACACTCTGGGGCGCATGCACCAGGGCCACGACAGCCAGATCTTCGAACGCTTGCTGCTACCGCATCTCGATCGGTTGTACCGGCTGGCGTGGCGGCTCGCCGGGGAGAAGGCGGCAGCGGAGGATCTGTTCCAGGAATTGCTGGTCAAGGTATTCGGCAAGCTCGATCAGCTCGTCGCGATCGAGGAGCCGGGTCCCTGGCTGGGGCGCGTGATGTACAACCTGTTCATCGATGAGCGGCGGCGCTTCGCTCGCCAGCGGCTGCATGTGGTCGGGGAGGGTGCGCTCGCCGGCGACGGCCTCGCGGGGCTGCCCGGCCCGGACGATCCGGTCGCCGAGCGGGGCCTGGCGGAGCGGCGCGAGCGGCTTGGAGACGCGCTCGAGCGGCTCAGCGAGGAGCACCGCGTCGTCGTCCTCCTGCACGACGCGGAAGGCTATAAACTTAATGAAATTCAAGATCTTACGGGAACACCCGTCGGAACGCTGAAATCCAGGCTGCATCGTGCCCGGGCCAGACTGCGGGAACTCCTGGAAGCCGACGGAACCTTTTCCTGAGCCGGGACGTTTAGACGACATGCGGGACGAACAAGCATTTGAAGGCCGCGGCGACGCGAAGGACCGCGAAATCCTCGCATTGCTGAAGGACTTGCCGGTGCCGCCGGCAGCCGCCGGATTCTACGATCGGGCGCTTGGCCGCGCTGTACTCGAGGGCCGGCGCCGGCAGCGCAGGCGCTGGATCTATTCCGGGTTCGGCGCGGCGGTCGCCGCGGGTCTGGCCGCCTGGGTCGCGATCGGCTTGCTCTGGAGCGTGCCGAATCCCGGCGCGCCGGAGGCACATATCCCGGGCGTCACGATCGCCCTCGAACAGCCGCGCACCGTCAACCTCGTGTTCTCGTCGGCGACGCCGCTGCACGACGCGTCGCTGACCGTGACCCTGCCGGACGGCGTGGAACTCGCCGGCTTTCCCGGCCAGCGCGTGATCACCTGGGAGACCAGTCTGAAAGCGGGCAGGAACCTGCTGCCGCTGACGCTGATCGCAGTGTCGCCGGCGGGAGGGGAATTGCTGGCCCGGCTGGAGCACGACCACCGTGACCGCAGCTTTCGTCTGCACGTAGCCGTGAGCGAGGATCCGCCCGGCGCCAGCTGATGCCAATGGAGTGAGGCGATGAAGCACTTCACCATGACACTGACGACGCTCGTTTTGTCGAGCCTGGCCCTGGCGCCTGCGATCGCCAGGGCGGGCGACCTCGACGACCTGGACGTGACGATGGAAGTGCTCGACGACATGTCGGGTGTCGACGATTCCATTCCGGAGATGTCGGGGCCGGGCGACGCCCACTCCGACGCCGATTCAGGCGACGGGCAAAGCGAAGACGGCGACAGCGGGCACGACGACGACGGTTCCGACGATGGCGCCAACGATGAAGTCGACGCCGGAGATGACTTCGGCCGGGACGAAGACGCCGTGGGCGGCGACGACTTCGAGCATGACGAGGATTTCGACCAGGAAGACCTCGAACAGGAAAATGACTTCGAAGATGAACAGGGCGAAGATCTCGATCTCGACGAATACGACGACCAGCCGGATACCGGCGGCGACGACGACGGCATGGACGACGAAGGATCGGGCGACGACGACTGAGGCCCCGAGCGCGGGATTACCTGCCGAACCGCGCTTCTGATCCCCTATCCCCCCGATCGGTCCGATCCGGGGGGATTTTTATGCACCACGTCATAGTATTTGTGCCGACAACGCCGGTACTCTTGCGATTCTACATAACGTCAATCGTCAGGAGCCTGGGCCATTCTCTCGACGCGTGGTACTTACCGGTGCGGACCGTCGGCCGGCGCGATAGCGCTGGCCGCTGCGCTGTGGTGCCTGCTGGCTTCGGGCCCGGCTGCGGCGATGACCGCCCAGGAGGCGTTCGCCGACGGCAACCGGCTGTTCCGCGACGACCTCTACTGGGCGGCCCTGCTGCGCTACAGGCAGGCCGGCGAGGCCGGTATGGATACGCCGCTCCTGCACTACAACACGGGCGTCGCTCACTACCGTGCCCGCCAGTACGATCGTGCCCGCAGCGAACTCCTGCGTGCCGCGCAATCGCCCGGGCTGCGGGTGCTGTCGCAATACAACCTCGGGCTCACGACCTATGCCGCCGGTAACACCGACGAGGCGCTCGACTGGTTCCGTCAGGCCCGCGACCAGGAAGAGAACCCGTCGATCAGGAGACTGGCGATCGAGGCGATCTCGAGGATCCTGTCGGCCAGGCAAGTGGCGGACCACCCGGATACCGTCGCGGCGTCGGATTCTGCCGGACGCAAGCTGGGTGAATTCGCCCTCGCGGCACGCGTGGGATTCGGTACCGACGACAACGTCTACCGCACGCCCGACCAGGATTACATCGACTACTCCGACCCGAACCTGCCGTTGATCGCACCCGACCCGACGTCCGGCGCCTTTATCCCGCTCGACCTCAGGGCCCGATACCAGATCAACACCTACGAGTACGAGTCATTCTTCGGCGAGTACCGGCTCGATGGGCGCTACTACCAGGACAAGAATCTCGACAACGCCAACGACTTCAGTCATGAGCTGCGTATCGGCAGCCAGTACTTCCGTGGCGACGAAACGCGTTCCACGAGCGTCTACAGCGCCTTCTCGATCGCAAAGCACGACGAGATCTACTTCGATCCCGTCGACGGCGTCGCATGGACGGTGAACGGCGAGCCTGTCGAGGACCGCATGAACTACGTCCGCTACGGCCCGGAGCTGTCGATACGGCGCGCCTACGAGCGGCTGTCGATCGGCCTGCGAGTCAAGGGTCAGATGTGGGACTATGCGGACACCAAGGTTCTGCCCCAGTACGATCACGAGCTCTTCCTGCTCGGCGTCAATACCCAGTACCGCTTCACGGAAAAGACGCTGTTGCGGCTGGTGGTCGAGGATTACACGCGCCGCTATGGCGAGCGGCCGTCATTCGACCTCGACGGTCAGCAGCTCGTCACGAACGACCCGGTCCGCTACGACTACCTTGACGTCGGCCTGCTCGCGCGGCAACGGATAACGCCCGACATGTGGGCCGGCCTGGGTTACACGTGGTCATCGCGCGGCGACGCCTTCCAGGGCTACAACGACTACACGCGCGACGAGTTCCGATTCGAGTATCACTGGTCGCCGGGACCACGTTTCGTACTCGACCTCGAAGGCTACTATCGCAGCTACGATTTCCCGAACGCGTTCGCCTTCAACAACCCGGTCGCCGGGCCGAAGACGCTGGAAACGGCCGGCGGACTCCTGCGGCTCGCCTACCGCATGACGCGGCATCTGGGCCTGACTGCCGAGGCGGAGTACCGCGGTACTTCGTCGACCGACATCCGGATCGGCTACGAGCGCAAGCGCTATTCGTTGGGCGTCACCTGGCAGCAATAGCTTTGCTAATATGGGGAGCTTTCCCGCCAGACCTTCGCTCCCCGGATGGATGTCACCCCGATCCTCGAATCACTGAACGCTGCGCAGCGCGAAGCGGTCACCGCGCCGGCAGAACCGACACTCGTCATCGCCGGTGCGGGCAGCGGCAAGACCCGCGTGCTGGTGCACCGCGCGGCCTGGCTGATCGACGTCGAGGGCGTATCGCCACAGGGCCTGCTCGCCGTCACGTTTACGAACAAGGCGGCCGCAGAGATGCGCGGCCGCATCGAGTCGCTGCTCGGCATGCCGGTAAATCACCTCTGGATCGGGACCTTCCACGGCCTCGCCCATCGTCTGCTGCGGCGACACTGGCGTGAGGCGAGACTGCCGCAGAACTTCCAGATCATCGATTCCGACGACCAGCTCCGGTTGATCAAGCGCCTGTTGCGCGGCCTCGAGATCGACGACAGCCGTTGGGTGCCCCGCGAGATCCAGTACTTCATCAATGCACAAAAGGACGAAGGACTGCGGCCGCAGCATCTGGACGACGATCGCGACCCCGAGCGCCGGCAGATGATCAGCCTGTACGCGGCCTACGAGGAACTCTGCGAGCGCGGCGGCCTCGTGGACTTCGCGGAACTCCTTCTGCGCGCGCACGAGCTGTGGCGCGACCATGCGGACCTGCTTGCACACTACCGGCGCCGGTTCCGCCATCTGCTCGTCGACGAATTCCAGGACACCAACGCGATCCAGTACGCCTGGCTGAGGCTGCTCGCCGGCAGCGAGGGCATCCCCTTCGTCGTCGGCGACGACGACCAGTCGATCTATCGCTGGCGGGGCGCGCGGGTCGAACACATCCAGCGCTTCCAGCAGGACTTTCCCGGCACCCGGGTGGTGAAGCTCGAACAGAACTACCGCTCCACGGCGACGATACTGAACGCCGCCAACGCCGTGATCGCGAATAACGATTCGCGCATGGGCAAGAACCTCTGGACGGCCGGGGCCGAAGGCGAACTCATTCGCGTATACGCCGCGTATAACGAGCGCGACGAGGCGGACTTCGTCACGGCGACGCTGCGCGACTGGATCGAGCAGGGCAATCTGCGCGCCGATGCCGCGGTGCTGTACCGGTCGAACGCCCAGTCCCGGGCGCTCGAGGAAGCGTTGGTCAACGCCGGGATCCCGTATCGCGTTTACGGGGGCCTTCGCTTCTTCGAGCGCGCCGAGATCAAGGACGCGCTCGCTTACCTGCGGCTCATTGCGCATCGGGACGACGACACGTCTTTCGAGCGCGTCGTGAACCGGCCGACCCGCGGTATCGGTGCACGCACCGTCGAGGCGATGCGCAATTATGCGCGTGCGAACGGCTGCTCCCTGTGGCGCGCCGCGGCCGCGACCGCGAGCGACGAGCTGAACGGCCGCGCCGCGAATGCGGTGCTGCGTTTCATGCAACTGATCGAGGGCCTTGCGCGCGACACGGCCGGCCTCGACCTCGAAGCCAGGGTCGATCACGTCATTCACGCCAGCGGGCTCGTCGATTTCTTCCGCAAGGACAAGGGAGAGAAGAGCGAGACCCGGATCGAGAACCTGCTCGAGCTGGTGAGTGCTGCCAAGAGCTTCGAGCCGGATCCGGCCGAGGAGATACCGGCACTCGACGCCTTCCTCGCGCACGCCGCACTGGAGGCGGGGGAAGGCCAGGCGGATGCCTGGGAAGACTGCGTGCAGCTCATGACGATGCATTCCGCCAAGGGTCTGGAGTTCCCGCTCGTCTTTCTCTCGGGCATGGAGGATGGCTTGTTCCCGCACCAGCGGTCGATTGCCGACCCGCACGGCCTCGAAGAGGAACGTCGCCTCTGCTACGTCGGCATCACGCGCGCGAAGCAGAAGCTTTATGTCACCTACGCCGAACAGCGCCGGCTGCACGGCATGGACAACTTCTCCCAGCCTTCCCGCTTCATCGGCGAGATTCCGGACGAGTACATCGAGGAAATCCGTCCGCGCGTGCAGGTGTCGCGCCCGATGCACGTACCGGGCCGGCGCAGCACGATGGCCGCGTCCGGCGCCGAGCCGGGCATGCGGCTGGGCCAGCGTGTCCGGCACGGCAAGTTCGGGGACGGCGTCATCCTGAACTGCGAGGGCCAGGGAGCGCATGCCCGGGTCGAGGTTGTGTTCGAAACTGCAGGGACCAAGTGGCTGGTGCTGAGCTACGCAAATCTGGAGACGGTCTCATGAGCCGTGCGCCGCGCGGTGTGATGAGACCGTTTCCGGATCTGATGTAAACTAGCGCCACCGACGCAGCGCTCACCGCAGCCCGAGATCCGAAAACAACAATGAGAATTTTAATACTCGGCGCAGGTCAGGTCGGTTCTTCGGCCGCATATCACCTGTCTCGCGAAGAATCCAACGAAGTCACCGTGGTCGACGTCCGGCCCGAGGTGCTCCGGGAACTGCAGGACCGGCTCGATATCCGTACCGTCGTCGGGCACGCCGCCTACCCGGACGTACTCGACCGCGCCGGTGCCGCCGATGCGGATATTGTCGTCGCACTTACCGATTCCGACGAGACCAACATGGTCGCCTGTCAGGTGGCCTATACGCTGTTCAGCACGCCGACGAAGATCGCCCGCATACGCGCTTCGGATTACATGACCGCCGACGAGTTGTTCACGCCGGAGTCGATCCCCATCGACGTGCGCATCAGCCCCGAACAGCTCGTCTGCGAATACGTCGAACAACTGATCCTGTATCCCGGCGCCTCCCAGGTGCTCGACTTCGCCGAAGGCCGTGTCCGCCTCGTCGGCGCGCAGGCCGACCGGGACGGGCTGCTGGTCGGCCAGCGGATCGCCACCCTCAAGCAGCATATCCCGAACGCGGAGGGCCGCATCGCGGCCATATATCGCGAAGGCAAAGCCATGCTGCCGGAGGGCGACACGGTGATCCAGGAAGACGACGAGGTATTTTTCCTGGCCGACCGCAAGGACATCCGGGTATTCATGAGCGAGATGCGGCGCCTGGAAGATCCGGTGCGGCGCGTCGTCATCGCCGGCGGCGGCAACATCGGCCTGCGGCTCGCGCTCGCGCTCGAGCAGACGAACCAGGTCAAGCTCATCGAGCGCGACCCGGAACGCGCGCGCCGCATTTCCGAGCAACTCAACAAGGCTATCGTGCTCGTCGGTGACGCCGCGGACGAGGAGCTTCTGCTGGAGGAGAACATCGACAACGTCGATGTCTTCTGTGCACTGACCAACTCCGAGGAAGCCAATATCCTGAGTTCGATGCTCGCGAAGCGGCTTGGCGCGCACAAGGTCATGGCGCTGATCAACCGTGCCTCCTACGTGGATCTCGTCGAGGCCGGCAGCATCGACATCGCGATATCGCCCCAGCAGGTAACGATCGGCTCGCTGCTCGCGCATGTGCGCCGCGGCGACGTCGTCAAAGTGCATTCGCTGCGGCGCGGCGCGGCCGAGGCCATCGAAGCCATCGCCCACGGCAACGAGAACGATTCGAAAGTGGTCGGCCGGCGGATCGATGAGGTCTCGCTGCCTAAGGGCGCTGCGATCGTTACGCTCGTGCGCGGCAAGGAGGTCATCTTTGCGCATCACGATACCGTGATCGAGGCCGGCGACCACGTGATCCTGTTCCTCACCGACCGCCGCAAGATCGAGGATCTGGAGAAGCTGTTCCAGGTCGGCGTGTCTTTCGTCTGACAAGGCCGTGCAGCCGAACGTATTCGACCGGATCAGCAACGTCACGGGCAAGCTGACCTCCTGGCTGACCCTGTTGATGGTGCTGGTCACGGTGGTCATCGTCGTGATGCGGTACATCTTCGATGCGGGTTTCGTGTGGATGCAGGAATCGGTCACCTGGATGCACGCGGCGGTTTTCATGCTCGGGGCGAGTTACACGCTCCTGCACGACGATCATGTTCGGGTGGACATCTTCTATCGCAAGATGACGCCGCGCCGCCGTGGCTGGGTCGACCTGGCCGGCGTGCTCCTGTTCCTGTTGCCGCTGTGCGGCTACCTGGCCTGGGCCGCGATCGATTTCGCGGCCGTCTCCTGGTCGCTGCACGAGACCTCGCGCGAACCCGGCGGACTGCCGTACCCGTTGATATCGATACTGAAATCGATCGTCGTCGTCATGCCGGTGCTCGTCGGCCTGCAGGGCGTGTCCCTCGCGCGGCAATCCATCCGCCGGATCCGGGAGGCCTGACGTGGAGTGGATGGCGCTGCTCCTGTTTTTCAGCGTCGTGCTGGTGCTGCTCGCCGGCTTCCCGGTCGCGTTCAGCCTCGGCGGCACCGCGCTGCTGTTCGCCGTCGTCGGTGTCGTGACGGGCACCTTCCACGAGGCGCTTCTCTCCGGCCTGCCCAACCGGGTCTTCGGCATCATGAACAACGAGACGCTGGTCGCCGTGCCCTTGTTCGTGTTCATGGGCGTGACCCTGGAGCGCGCCCGGATCGCCGAGGAGTTGCTCGACACGCTGAGCCTCTTGTTCGGGACCCTGCGCGGAGGCCTCGGCATCTCCGTGACGCTGGTCGGCATGCTGCTGGCGGCGAGCACCGGCATCGTCGGCGCCACCGTCGTTACGATGGGCCTGCTTTCCCTGCCGACGATGCTGCGGCGCGGTTACTCCGCGGAGGTGTCGGCCGGAACGATCTGCGCCTCGGGGACGCTCGGGCAGATCATTCCGCCGTCGATCATTCTCGTGATGCTCGGCGACGTGATGACCTCGGCGTACCAGCAGGCACAGGTCAACATGGGCGTCTTCTCTCCCAGGACCGTATCCGTCGGCGATCTGTTTGCCGGAGCGCTGCTGCCCGGACTCCTGCTGGTCGTCATGTACGTCGTTTACATCATTACGCTCGCTTTCTTCCGGCCGAAGGTGATGCCCGCGCACGTGCGCGCAGCCGACGAGCAAGTGACTGTCCCGAGACTCCTGCATGCCCTGCTGCCGCCGCTCACCCTGATCCTCGCCGTGCTCGGTTCGATATTGGCGGGACTCGCGACGCCCACGGAGGCGGCGGGCGTGGGTGGCATGGGAGCGCTG
>JBAUVS010000307.1:0-1508 GCA_049583345.1 Woeseiaceae bacterium | reverse complement strand
GCAGACTCCGGCGCTGGTATCACAGTGGTCCGCCATGAGTGAGGCGCTCGCCGCTGGCGACTTCTCCGCCTACCGCGCCGGCCGGCTGTATGCACTGGTCGCCACGCCGGCGAACCCGGCCGGCGAGATCCGCGGCCAGATCGTGCCGCCCGATGCCGCCGCCTTCGACGACCTGGCGCCGACGGTGACACTCGCCTCACCCGGAATGACCGTCAGCGGTACCGTTACGCTTGAAGCCGATGCCAGCGACGATCAGGGCGTGGCCTCGGTCCGGTTCCTGGCCGATGGTAATTCGATTGGCAGCGACGCGACGGCGCCGTATTCGGTCAACTGGGACACGACGACCGTGTCGAACGGCACCGTCACTCTGACGGCCGAAGCGGAAGACCTCGCCGGCAACGTCGGCGTCTCGGCCGCCGTCGACGTGACCGTGGACAACCCGGTGCCGGTGAGCTTCGCCGACATCCAGGCGCAGGTGTTCGGCCCGATCTGTTCGGTCTGCCATACTGGCCCGACGAGCGGCAACCTGCCGTCCGGCATGAACCTGTCCACCGCACCCGACAGTTACGGGGCGTTGGTCAACGTGACGAGTATCCAGCAGGGGTCGTTGCTCCGAGTGAATCCGGGCGATCCGGATGCGAGTTACCTGATCCGCAAGCTCGAGGGCGGACCCGGCATCACGGGCAGCCGAATGCCGCAGGGCGGTCCGTTCCTGAGCCAGGCCACGATCGACATGATCCGCCAGTGGATCTCGGACGGCGCGCCGAACAACTGAGCGCGGATGTTGCGGCTACAGCCGCCTGAGCCATTCCTCACGGCGCAGGCGGCGCATCTGCGCGACGATCCAGCGTTGCCGCTCCCGCACGTACCGGGACGGCCGGTCGGCATGCAGCCGGCGCGGATTCGGCAGCACCGCCGCGAGCAACGCCGCCTGGGCATCGCTCAGGCGCGACGGCGGTTTGCCGAAATAGTAGTCGCTCGCCGCGCCGACGCCATAGATACCCGGGCCGAACTCGGCGACGTTCAGGTAGATCTCGAGGATGCGCCGCTTGGGCAGACAGATCTCGGCGACGACCGTGAGCCAGGCTTCGAGTCCCTTGCGCAGGAAATTGCGGCCCGGCCACAGATACAGATTCTTCACTGTCTGCTGCGAGATTGTCGACGCACCGCGGAGCCGTCCGCCGCCCTCCGCATCCTCTATCGAATCACGGATCGAGCCGATGTCGAAGCCGAAGTGGTCCGCGAACTTCTGGTCTTCGGCGGCGACGACCGCGAGCGCCGCTGCCGACCCCAGCCGGTCCCAATCCACCCACTCGTGCGCGAGCGGTTTCAGCCCGCTGTCGTCCAGCAGCATGAATGCGCTGGTCGCCGGTTCCAGCCATCGCAGCGGCAGCACGAGCGCGACGCTGAGTACGAGCACGACGACGGCCGTGATCGCGATGCGCCAGAGCCAGCGCCGCCACCGGGACCGGCCATAACGTCTGCGCGCCATCCGGGAATGATAGGAC
>JBAUVS010000306.1:0-5696 GCA_049583345.1 Woeseiaceae bacterium | reverse complement strand
AGCGTACTCGTTCCGGAACCAGTCTTCCGGGTCCGGGACGGCGGCCTGTGCCCACGCGATTGTGGTTACGAGTCCAAGCGGGACCATCCACATGACGGTCAGCAATTTTCGATTCGTCATCATACTGTTGTGTCAAGTATAGCGGTTGTATGACGAGGTTTCTCCGTTCGACGGCCGGCCCGAACCGCTTCAAATCAACAACCAGGCGACATAGAGAGATACGCCGAACACGGTGTGCATTGACACATTGATGAGTCGAATCGAGCCGGGGCGAGGCGTCTTCGATGCAAGAATGCCCGCACCCATCCCGGGCTGCATGATGAACCAGGGCGCGACAAGGGTGGAAAGTCCGCAAGCCAGTGCGGAAGTGAACGTGGGACCACTCGAGAACAAGACACTTGCCAGGCCCAGGTAAGCGATACCGTACACGATTGCGGCCCATACGTCCGTTGCGAACGTGGCAATCATTCTCGTCAGGGTTCCTTGCAGCACGATATCCATCCGCAGGCTCCGTCGGAGAACGTCTTGGAGCCCAGCGTTTTCTGCACAGCCTCGTTAAGCGTCGGTCCGCCGGAGCGGAGGGTGGGCCGGCTGCCATAATCCAGGTGAAACGCGTGCGATCGACAGGTCGAGGACCGGCAGACAACCGCGGAACAGAGCGCCAGGGCAAGCATCGACGAGCAGATCAGGGACGAACAAACGCGACGTTCGATGTGGCACCAATCGCACGCGGTTATGTTTCAACCCAGCGACGATGTAAAACGTTTTACATCAACCCGGCCGGGGCCTAGAATCGTGCGACGATGGCCAAGGTCGGGATCAAGCGTATTGCCGAAAAAGCCGGGGTCTCGATCGCGACGGTCTCACACGCATTCCGCAATCCGCAACGTGTATCGGCCGCCACACGGGAGAAGGTCCTGGCCGCGGCGGCGGAGGTCGGTTACACCCCGAACAGCCTCGCCGTCAGCCTGCGCACGGCCCGTTCCGGAAACATCGTCGTCATCATCCCCGACGTCTCGGACAGCTTCAATTCCGAGATCATCAAGGCGATCGAGAAGGTCGCGCGCCTGCGCGGCTATTCCGTATTGCTGGGGGATACGCAGGGCTCGGCCAAGCGTGAGCGCGAATTCGCGGCGATGACCCGCTCGCGCCAGGCGGACGGCATTATCCTGATGTCGCACCGCCTGCCGTTCGGCACCGGATCGGACGATGCCTCCGGCGAGCTGCCGCCGATCGTCAGCGGCTGCGAATTCACCGGCCACGAAGGATTCCCGAGCGTGACGATAGACGACCGCAAGGCCGCCATCGACGCGACCAACCACCTGATCGGATACGGCCACCAGAGCATCGCGGTGATCACCGGCGACATGGAGAATACCAGCAGCAAGGAACGGCTCGCCGGCTTCCGGGAGGCGATGGCCGCGGCCGGGCTGGCGGTCGACGAACGCCTGATCGTCTTCGGCAAGTACACGGCGCATCTCGGCGAGACCGCGGCCAAGAAGCTGCTGATCCAGAAAGTGAGGCCGACCGCCATCTTCTGCTTCAGTGACGAGATCGCGCTCGGCTGCATGTACGCACTGCAGCGGCAGGGTTTCGCCGTGCCGGCCGACATCTCCGTGATCGGTTTCGACAACATCCCGTTCGCAAAATATTTCGTGCCGTCGCTGACGACCGTCGCGCAGCCGACCGAAGAGATCGGCACATTGTGCGCCGCCTTGCTCTTCGACCTGATCGACGAGAAGAAACTCATCAAGATGCGTCACATCCTGCCGCACGAACTCCTGATCCGGGAGAGCACGCGACAAATCAAGTGATCGTCGGCAGCGATACCTCGATCTCGCAGATCCCGCGGTCCGGTGCGACCGCGACGATACCGGTCGACGACTCGACGCCGTCGACGACGATGCGCGTGGCATCGGTATCCGCGGTCCTGCGGTAGCGGACGGCAAAATCCGCGCCGCGGAAGCGTCGCCTCGCGACCGCTTCGTCCCAGTGTGAGGGAAGCTGCGGCGCCACCTGCAGGCCCTCGGCACGGCCGCGCAGGCCGAACAGGTCCTCGACGACGATGCGATACAGCCAGCTCGCGGCGCCGGTGTTGAAGAGCTGGCTCGAGCGGCCGGCCGTGCGCGGGAACTGCTTCGCGGCGCCGCGATAGTAATTCGGCACGAATACCGGGAGCTGGCCACGGCGCAGGCACGCTTCGTCGGATCCCGTCGGCAGCATCCGGCGCAGCGCGTCCCAGGCGCGGTCCGCCTCGCCCACGCGATACAGCGCGGCCAGGTAGAAGGCCGCCGCGTGGTTGTAGACCGAGCCGTTCTCCGCGCAGCCGGGATGCTTCTGGGTCAGCCGGCCGACGTCCTCGCGCATCGCGGTGTAGGCCGGCGCCAGCACCATCGGGCCCCAGGGGGTTTCGAGTTCGCGCTCGATGGCGGCGATCATCCGGCGGACCTGGTCTGCGGTGGCGACTCCCGCGAGCATGGCCCAGCTCTGCGGATTGAGAAAGATTCGCCCCTCGGCATCCGCGCGGACGCCGAATGCGACGCCGGCGTCGGTGATGCCGCGCGCGAACCAGTCGCCATCCCAGAGATGGCGTTGCACCGCGTCACGGGTCTCGAGCGCGGCGGCTTCCATCTCGGCGGCGACCCCGTCGCGGCCCAGTCGCCTGCAGATCGCGGCCCAGAGCCGCAGGGCATGCACCGTGGCGATCGACAACCAGCCGGACACGCCGCGTCCCGCCGGGCCGACCATGTTCATCGGGTCGCACCAGTCTCCCTGCGCGATGAGGCTCAGGTGCCGTGCGTCGCGATTGCCGATCAGCCAGCGCATTGCCGCGTCGACGCTTCCTGCGATCGCCCCGGACAGGAATGCCTCGTCGCCGGTCTCGTTGAGATAGGCCTCGAGGCACACCGCCAACCAGACACAGTGGTCCGTGTGCGGCACGCGGTTGATGTACTTGAGTTCCACGCCCTCGGCGAGCAGCACGCCCTCGGGCAGCGAGCCGTCGTCCCGCTGCTGCTCCAGGGTTCGCCGCAGGGTCTCGCGGGCCGCCGCAGGGTCGACGTAGGCCATGCCCATGCCGTCCTGCAGATAGTTGCGGGTCTGCGGGTCCGCCGTCAGGCGGTGGGCACTGCCGTGGTAAAAGACCTGCCGGTCGAGCCAGTGGTTGACGAAGCCGTCGAACGCCGGGTCCGGCGTGTCGACACCGAGGCAGCCTTTGCCGCTCGCGAGGAAGGCGTCGTAGTCCTTTGCGGCGGACGCGAACGCGCCGTCCGACAGATAGCGATCGCGCAGCATCGCGATCTCGCCATCGTCGCGCGCCGGGCCAAACAGGAACCGGAATCGTCGCGTCTCGCCCGGCGCCAGGGTAACGCGATACTGCAGTGCCGCGACCGGCGTCTCGTAGAGCGCGTCGCCGTTGCCGAGCAGGTCGGCACGCAGCGCGTCGGGACGGGGCAGTCCGCCCTCGCCCTCGAAGGCTTCCCGCGAGGTCTCGAACGCAACTGGATCGGCGTCGTGCAACAGGAAGCTGCGGTCCCTGAACGTGCGCACCTTCGCGTAGTCCTCGAGCTTCTGGTACGGGGAGACGCTGTGCGCGACGATGCCGCCGAGGTCGTCGCGATACCGCGCGGACTGGTTCATCCAGCTCATGTAACCCACCGAGAAGCAGGGATAGACGCCCAGCCGACGCGCCTTGCTGCCCGTGTTGGCGAGGTCGAGCGACCACAGTTCGACGACGTCGTCGACGGGGACGGCGACGCGCAGGGTCGCCGCGATGCCCGCCTCACCGACGTGCCAGCGGATGTCGCCGCGGCCGACCGAGAACCGGAATTCGTCCGGCATCCTGCGCACCGGCTCGTACGGCAAGGACTGCAATTCGCCGGAGTCCTCGTCGCGCAGGTAGACGAAGCGACCCGGGTGATGTGCGTACAGCGGCTGCTCCGGCTGCATGAAGGTCTGCGTCTCGGGGACGGGGCCGTGCGAATACCGGGCGGCATCGGGTTGCATGTGCTGCGCGACGACGAAACCCCGGCAGTTGACCTGCAACAGCATCTGCCGGTTCCAGAGAAAGCCGCCCGCGCGCGGCATCGCCGTCGGGCTCGAGAGTTCGACGCGTTCGCCGGCGTCAGCGGTCCGGATCAGCGGCATGCCGTTCTTCGAGGTCCTGCTGGATGCGCTCGAGCTGCGCGCCCGTGAGCCGGTAGGAACGGATCACGAAGACCGCGAGCAGTGCGAACACGCCCGGGATCGCGGTCTGCAGGAGCGCGATGCCCGTCTGTGAAGCGTCCGACTGGGCGTGATGTGCGACGTATCCGAGCAACGCGAGCAGCCACAACATGCCGGCAGAGCCCAGCGAGTTACCGAGCTTCTGGGAGAAGGTCGCCGCCGAAAAGGTCATCGCCGTCGCGCGTCGGCCGTTCTTCCATTCGTTGTAGTCGGCCGTGTCCGCGTACATCGACCAGGTGAGCGGCGCCTTCGGTCCGAGCGACAGGCTGATCAGGACGTTCAGCGTGAAGATCAGCCAGATCATGTCCTTCGGCACGAAGAAGAACGCGATCGAGAGGATGGCGACGTTGATCAGCAGCAGCGTCAGCAACCGCGTCTTCTCGATATACCGGGTCATCACCGGCGTGAGCAGCGCGCCGACGGCCAGCGCGACGGTCTGGCATGCCAGGTAGGTCGGCAGCAGCTCGGGTCGATCGATGTAGTAGTAGAAATAGTAGTACGCCGAACCCCCGCGCATCGTGAACGTGATCATGATGATCATCGCCAGCGCAAAGAGGATCAGCCACGGCCGGTTCCTGAGCAGGTCCGCGATATCCTCGACCGGCGTCGTCTTCTGCTTCGGCGGCGGTGCGATCCGCTCCCGTGTCGAGAGGAAAGTAATGGCGAAGATGGTCGCCGCCACAAGCCCGTACAGGGTCAGCGTCGCCTGCCAGCCGCGAATGTCGTCGCCCCGTCCCAGCCATTTGACGAGCGGCAGCGTGTACCAGTTGACGAGCGTGGCGCCCGCGAATGCGAAGATGAAGCGCACGCTGATCAGCGTCGTCCGCTCCTGGCTGCTCGCGGTCATCACGCCCGAGAGCGCGGAATAGGGGGTGTTGAGCAGCGTATACAACAACATCAGCATCGAGTAGGTCGCATACGCCCACAAGAGCTTGCCCGTGTCGCCGAGGTCCGGGGTCGTGAACGTCAGCACGCCGGCGGCCGCCATGGGGATCCCCGCCAGTATCAGGAACGGCCGGAACTTGCCGAATCGTGTATCGGTGCGATCGGCTGCCGCACCGACCACGGGATCGGTGAGTGCATCCAGAATCTTGGTGACGAACAACATCGTGCCGGCCGCGGCGGCCGAGATGCCGAACACGTCCGTGTAGAATGCGGCCAGGAACGACCCGATCGTGGTCCAGTACAGATTGAAGCCGAGATCGCCGAATCCGTAACCGAGTTTCTCGCCCCAGGACAGCCGGGCCTGGCGCAGGACGGTCATCGCGGTCGCCGTCACCGGTCGCCCGCGGTTTGCGTCGATATGCTGGCCATAGGCTCGGAGTTCCCTTCGTTTTGAGGTATCGTCCGTCGGCGTACACTACCGGAAGGCGATTGCAGATGCATCGAAAAACAACCCGATTCCTGTCCTTCTTACTGGCGGCGGCGGCGCTATCCGCCTGCGGTGGCGGGCAGGACGCACAGCCCGGGAA
>JBAUVS010000305.1:0-2129 GCA_049583345.1 Woeseiaceae bacterium | reverse complement strand
CCGGCAATGAAATCGTGGACTGCCCGGCTCCTTCTATCGCAGACCAAAGTCGAGATCTCGGCAATCAGCCATGTGAACCATGTGATTGCCCAGGCGTACAACATGAGCAGGGCTGGGCCGGAAACTTCGATACCGTTATCCGGATTTGTGAATTTGAATATCCAGAAAATCATCAGGACTGCGAAAAGCATCGGGACGACGTACCGTCTGCCTGCCTGGTCCCAGGAAATATTCGATTTCTCCGATTTGTCCACCACCTTGATGCCAGTAAGCATCTTGCCGACCGTTTGGCCGAACTTCGCATGCAACCCGATGAGATAGCCGTATCCGATCAAACACGCTGAAAGACAAACCCAAGCCAGCGCAGACGAGTTTACCGGGACGTTGTTTTCCAGGCGACTGACTACAGGGTATAGAGGCAGATTTAAAATCAATCCATCGATCTGCGACGCCCAGAATCTGCGCCAGAAGGTCTTGTACTTGTTTTGCTCGCCGGGTTCCTCGCCGAAAGGATGCGTCGATTCGCGCAACGAGCGAATTTGTTCGATAAGCCTCGCCGCGTAATCGGGATTCCTTTTCCTGTCGAGGGCGTAGTAGCAATCCCTGAGTTCGCTGATCGACGAAGGCTGTCGAGAGGCAATTTCCTTCTCCAGCGCCTCGTATACTTCCGGATACAAATCGGCCTGCAGCGTATTCAGGACCTCGTAGAGTTCGCGCAGGCTGCAATCCTCGTACCTCGGAATGTCTACCAACGCCCTACCCCTCGAACGAATATCGAGCCAGCATCAAGGCCGTTTTTCTCGTCGTGCTCCGGCTCAGTTGTTGCGGGACAGCGCGAGCTTGACCGCGATACCGCCCATCACGGTCGCGGCAAACCAGCGCGTCGCGCGTCCGAACCACCGGCTCGCGGTCAGCCGGCCGGCGGCCGCGGCGCTGGTCAGGCCGACGATCGCATTGACCAGCGCCCCCGTCGTATTGAAGAGAATGCCGAGGGCGAGGATCTCCCGCCACGGCGATTGCGTATCAGGCTCGACGAACTGCGGCAGGAAGGCGAGAAAGAAGATCCCGACCTTCGGATTCAGGAGATTGACGAGTGCCGCCTGGCGGAACGCGTGCCAGGGTCCGTAGGTCGCATCGTCGACGGGCATCCGGGATGCGCCGTCCTTCTGGCGCACGAGCTTGATCGCCAGGTACAGGAGGTACGCGACGCCGATCCACTTCACGACCGCAAACGCCGTCTGCGATGCGGCGATCAGCGCGGACAGGCCGACCATCGCGAAGAGAATGTGCCCGCAACATCCGGTGAAGATCCCCGCGGCCGCGGCGAGTCCCGCGGTCCGGCCGCCGCGTGCCCCGGACAGCGCCACGAAGGTCATGTCCGGCCCAGGCGTCAGGTTCAGGGCGATCCCGGCGACCAGGAACGGCAGCAGCAGGTCCGGCGGGGGGAATGTCATCGGAAAGCTCATTTCGATTCCTCCAATCAGCGCCCGCACTAATTTTACCATCCACCGATCGTCAGCCGCTCCCGTAGATCCCGCTAAACCGTCCCGTAAGAGGTCAGCCGAGCGCCTGATCGAGGTCGGCGATGAGGTCGTCGGCGTCCTCGATGCCGACCGACCGGCGCACGAGCTGATCCGAGATGCCGAGTTCTGCGCGACGTTCGGCCGGCACCGAGGCGTGGGTCATGATCGCCGGATGGTCGACGAGGCTCTCGACACCGCCCAGGCTCTCGGCCAGCGTGAAGACGCGGCAGCGTTCGAGGAAGCGCCGCGCCGTCTCGAGGTCGCCCTTCACGAACACCGTGACGATGCCGCCAAGCCCTGCATCTGCCGTTTTGCGAGTTCGTGCTGCGGGTGCGACGGCAAGCCCGGATACAGGACGCGTTCAATGCGCGCGTCGCCTTCGAGCCAGCTCGCGAGGCGCGCCGCATTCTCGCAGTGGCGCTGCATCCGCACCGCGAGCGTCTTGACGCCCCGGAGGGCGAGGAAGCTGTCGAACGGCCCGGCGATCGCACCGATCGAATTCTGCAGGTAGGCGAGCCGCTCGCCGAGCGCCACGTCCGCCGTCACCGCAACGCCGCCGACCATGTCGGAATGGCCGTTGATGAACTTGGTCGCCGAGTGCATCAC
>JBAUVS010000304.1:0-3500 GCA_049583345.1 Woeseiaceae bacterium | reverse complement strand
TTGCCGTGCGTGCCGGCCACGGCCAGCACGTGACGTCCCCGGAGTACGTTGTCGGCCAGCCAGCGCGGCCCGGACGTATAGCTCAGTCCACGTTCGAGCGTCGCCTCGACGACTTCGGTGCCCCGGCTCATGACATTGCCCACGACGACGCAATCCGGCGCGACGTCGAGCTGGTCCGCATCGAAGCCCTCGTGCACGTCGATGCCGAGCTCCCTGAGCTGCGTGCTCATCGGCGGATAGACATTGCCGTCGCAGCCCGTGACGTCGTGGCCCGCGGCCTTGGCCAACGCGGCGACGCCGCCCATGAAGGTCCCGCAGATGCCGAGAATGTGGATGTGCATACGCGATCAGTTCGACGTGGTCATGAGATCGTAGACAAATAGCTGCAAAACGAAGACTCCGACGGCAATGAGGATGCCGATATACCAGTGGCGGTCGATGGCTCGCGCGATGATGTGTCCTTCTACGGGGACTGACCAGAGCATGATCAGGTCCGCGATCGCGCTGCTGGCGCCGTCTCCCAGCAGGGGATCCAGCACCGCATAGCCAATGACGAATGCCAGCAAAATGATCGCGCCACAGCCGATGATCGCGGCGATCGTCTGTGCCATGCGCGCGCCGCGACCATTGACGACGACGACGGTCGCATAGCACACCACGCCGACCAGGGTGCTGAATGCGCTCAGGGCGACACCCGATTCATCGAACTGATCGAAAAACGCGGCCGCGGCCAGCACCGAAAACGACCAGAGACCGATTATCGGCACGAAAAGGAACCAGGCTGGCGGTATCGCCTCGGGTCCCTTGCGCAACAGAGTGATGTCGAACAGGGTTCTGATCAGGGGCAGCACGTCGGCGCGATGTCCACGACTCGGAGACGGCAATCATCGCATGTTAATCTCCCGAATCGAAATGGGTCACGTGCCTGACTGATGCCCGAATTCACACTCGTCGAGGATCCGAACTCGCTTGCGTCCGTGTTGACGGGTCGCCCGCGTCTCGGCATGGACACCGAGTTCGTGCGGGAGAAGACCTTCTTCGCCGAGCTGTGTCTGCTGCAGCTCGCGACCGGCGAATGCCTCTATTGCGTCGACCCGCTCACCGGCGCCGACATGGCCGATTTCTGGGACGGCTTCCTCGGCACGCCGTGGGTCCTGCACTCCGGGCGCCAGGACGTCGAGGTCGTCTACCAGACGGCCGGGCGGATGCCACGCGCGATCTTCGACACCCAGATCGCAGCCGGCCTGCTCGGCCATCCTCCGCAGATGGGCTATGCCAGCCTGGTCAAAGCCCTGTTCGGCGTCGACATCGAAAAGTCGCACACTCGCGCCGACTGGTCGCAGCGGCCACTGCCGGCGGCCTACCTGGAATACGCGGCGGAGGACGTCGAATATCTGCTGCCTGCCTTCACGGAACTGGCCGGCGCACTGGAAGACAAGGGCCGTCTGGCCTGGGCCGAGGAAGACTCCGCGCAACTGCTCGATCCGGCACTCTACGACATCGACCCGGCGACGGCCGTCGACCGCCTGAAGGCCGCCAGGAACCTGCGCGGCAAGCACCGCGCGGCTGCCGCCCGGCTTGCCGCCTGGCGGGAGAACGAGGCACTGCGCGTAAACCGGCCGCGGCAGTGGATCGCGAAGGACACAGCCCTGATGGAGCTGGCCTCAAGACTGCCGGTGAATATCGGCGAGCTCGCCCGGATCGACGGATTGCCCGGCGGATTCGTGCGCCGGACCGGCAACACGATCACGCAACTGATCGCGGACGCCATCGCCGACGACAGCGACTATTCGCCGCCGCCGGCCCCCGACGACGTCCAGCGCGGCCTGCTGAAGAACATGCAGAAACGGGTCGCCCGGCGCGCGGAGGAGCTCGGCATAGCCGCCGAGACGGTCGCCTCGCGCAAGGACCTGTCGGCCCTGATCAGCAGTCCCGAGGCCCCCTCACGACTCCTCGACGGCTGGCGCCGCGGTGTGATCGGCGAAGAACTGCTGAAGCTCCTGTAGGAGCGCTGCTCGCCAGCGCGACCGGTCGCGGCAGCATGCGCCGCTCCTACAGATCGAGCGCCGCAATGAGGCGGGCGTATACCTCGTCGACAGAGCCTTCCGCGTCGATCATCTTCAGCTTGCCGCGCGACTTGTAGAAGCCGACGACCGGTTCGGTCTGCCGCCGGTAGACGTCCAGGCGTTTACTGATGGTTTCCTCGTTGTCGTCTTCACGGCGGACGAGCTCGCCGCCGGCAGCGATGCAGGCGTCGAGTTCGGCCTGCGGAGAAAAGTAGATGTTGAGCAGCTTGCCGTTCACGGAGCACGTACGGCGGCCGGTCAGCCGCTGCATCAGGATGTCGAAGTCGACGTCCATCAGGATCGCCGCGTCGAGCGGCGCGGCGAGTTCGTCCAGCAGCTCTTCGAGATCGTTTGCCTGCCGTTGTGTCCTCGGGAATCCGTCGAGGATGAATCCGTCGGCACAATCGGGCCGGGAGAGGCGCTCACTGATGATGCCCAGCATGACTTCGTCGGGCACGAGCTGACCTGACTCCATGACGGATTTCGCCCGCTGCCCGAACCGCGTGCCCGCGGCGACGGCTTCGCGCAGCATGTCGCCGGTGGAGACCTGGGGGATGTGCCGATCGGCCATCAGCTTCTTCGCTTGCGTGCCCTTGCCGGAGCCGGGCGCGCCGAGCAATACGATGCGCATTGAGTCTCTCTCGTCGATCGCGGCCGGCGGCCGCCCCTCGGGAATCGGGGCCGGTACGCTACCGCCTCTCAGCTTGCAGGTCAAACGATGCTATCCTCGCACGCTCAAAAAACCGTACCAGGGAGAGTAGCCGGTCATGCCTGCCAGAAATGCCTTCTATGCCCAGTCGGGCGGCGTAACTTCCGTCATAAATGCGAGTGCGTGCGGCGTCATCGAAACGGCCCGCAAACACCGCAACCGAATCGCGAATGTTTACGCGGGTCGCAATGGCATTATCGGCGCACTCACCGAGGACATGATCGACACGAACCGCGAGTCCGCGAAGACGATCGCCGCCTTGCGCCACACACCCGGCGGTGCGTTCGGGTCGGCTCGCTACAAGCTGCGCAGCATCGAGGAGAACCGCGCCGAGTACGAACGCCTCATCGAGGTATTCAGGGCGCATGACATCGGCTATTTCTTCTACAACGGCGGCAACGACTCCATGGACACGGCACACAAAATGTCCCAGGTGGCCAAGCGCATGGGCTTCCCCATGGTCTGCCTCGGCATCCCCAAGACCGTCGATAACGACCTCCCGGTAACGGACAACTGCCCCGGTTTCGGGTCGGTCGCGAAGTATGTCGCGGTGTCGACGATGGAAGCCGCCCTGGACGTGCTGTCGATGGCCAAGACCTCCACCAAGGTCTTCGTCCTCGAGGTCATGGGGCGCCATGCAGGCTGGATCGCCGCGGCGGCCGGACTCGCCGGCGAGAAGCCGGAGGATGCGCCGCACATCATCCTGTTCCCGGAAGTGCCCTTCG
>JBAUVS010000303.1:0-3194 GCA_049583345.1 Woeseiaceae bacterium | reverse complement strand
GCCAGGGACGACATCCCACGAGCCCAAGACCGCCGGGCCGCCGAAGATTGTCCTAGAAATCAATCAGGGAGGCCCAAATGAATATTCACTGTATTCGTCCTGCTGCCTTGGCTGGGGTCTTGTTTTGCCTTGGCGCATTTGTTTCCGCAGCTGCCGCTCCGCCCGGGTTCTCGGATCCGCGCGCGACCGGCCCGTACGCTGTGGGTTTTTCCTACTTCGTGTTCCACGATCCGAGCCGCGGGGATCGCCCGATACCGGTTCATGTCTGGTATCCGGCCGACCCTGCGGACGTCACAATGGGCGTCGGCAGGGCCTCGTACCCGGTAGATCCTCCCGATCTGACGCTTCCATCCAGTCCCTCGACGTATTGGGAGGCCTACGGCATCGAGCCTGCCTATGACGAACCCCCGGTATCCGGAGACGGACCCTTCCCGCTCGTGATGTTCTCGCCCGGATGGGGCGCCACAGCCTGGGACCACGTTGCGATGGCGGCTCGCGTTGCCAGCCACGGATTCGTCGTGGCGATCCCGTATCACTGGGGCGATCGCGCCTTTTTCAATACCGAGCCGATCGATCACATCACTCTGGCCTTAAAAAACCGGCCACTCGACCTGTCCTTCATGCTCGATAACCTGCTCGAACGCAATGCGACCGTTGGCGATCTCTTCCATGACGCGATCGATCCGTCTGCTGTCGCGGCCTCCGGCTGGTCGCTGGGCGGCTACGCCGCGATGGTACTTGCGGGCGGCGATGACCAGGTCTGCGATACATACGAGGCCTTCGAACCCCCGCCGCCACCGCCCCCACCGCCGGAGAGCTGCGTGACGAGTTGGCCGGATCCGCGTGTAAAAGCCATCGTGACGCTGGACGGATCAACGCAGTACCTGCACTTCTACGAGCTGGCGCGCATCAGCGTCCCGACGCTAGGCATCGGGGAAGAATGGGATCATCTGAAAGAAACACTCGAAATCAATGGCCAGAGCTTTGCGACCTGGCAGGCCCGGCTTCATGCTGCGACAGGAGGCCAACCGGCCTATCGAGTGGATATCGGCGGTGGCGCCAACCACGACAATTTCTCGGACCTCTGCGAGGCGTCGCAGGTATTCGGAGACATGGGACTCCTTGATCCGGGATTTGTGGATATCCTGGTCGGTGCGTTCTGCTCCGCGGAGATTCCGACGTCACTGGCAACCGAACTGGAATCGATGTACATGATCGCGTTTCTCAAGACCAATCTGGTTCATGAGGCCGGCTACCAGTCCTATCTGACGCCCGGCTACGCCCTGAAAGAGCCGTACGTCGAGTTCTTCAGGACCGAAAAGCGAAATCCAAGAGCAATACACGACGATTGGCCCGGCGAATTCACGTACTTCCCCCATCAACCCGGCAATGCGATGGGGCACGCAGAGATGGACCCCGCGACCATCGAAGTGCCGATCCGGCATGCGGGCTTGTAGCGGCAGGGGTTGATGTCCGATGTAATGTCGGCGGGTTCGGGGCTGCAGTCGTCGGCCCCGAACCCGTCATACGAACAACGGCGCCGAGCTCGCTTGACCGGCGGGTCGCTGGTGGGCGATGGTGGTTTCGAACCACCGACCTCCACGATGTCAACGTGGCGCTCTACCCCTGAGCTAATCGCCCATGCCCGCCTTCCTGAAGGGCGGCATACGATACGCAAGGCTCCGCCCCCGCGCAAGCGGCGTCAACCCGCCTTGCGGCTGCCCAGGCCGAGCTCGTATTCCCGGATTTGCCGGATCTCGTCGCGCAGCCGGGCGGCCTCCTCGAACTCGAGATCGCGGGCGTGTTTCAGCATCTGCTTCTCGAGCTTCGCCGCCTGTTTCGCGAGCTCTTCGGGGCTCATCGTCTCGTAGCGGGTCCGGTCCTCGGCCACCGCGCCGCGGCGCCGCTTCGGTGCCGGGTAGGCCGCTTCCATGATGTCGGCAACCTGCTTGACGATGCTCGCCGGGCGGATGCCGCGTTCGGCGTTGTAGGCGACCTGCTTGTCGCGGCGCCGGCTGGTCTCGTCGATGGCACGTTGCATCGAGCCGGTGACCGAATCCGCGTACAGGATCGCCGTGCCGTGGATGTTGCGGGCGGCGCGTCCGATCGTCTGGATCAGCGAGCGCTCGGAGCGCAGGAAGCCCTCCTTGTCCGCGTCGAGTATCGCCACGAGTGAGACCTCCGGCATGTCGAGTCCCTCGCGCAGCAGGTTGATGCCGACCAGCACGTCGAACGCGCCCAGGCGGAGATCGCGGATGATCTCGGTGCGCTCCACCGTGCCGATGTCCGAATGCAGATAGCGGACCCGCGTGTCGTGTTCGGCCA
Organism: Woeseiaceae bacterium; assembly: GCA_049583345.1. Lineage (GTDB taxonomy): Bacteria > Pseudomonadota > Gammaproteobacteria > Steroidobacterales > Woeseiaceae > UBA1847. The sequence continues at coordinate 869 of JBAUVS010000303.1, read as the reverse complement.
GGTAGTCGGTGAGGTCTTCGGCCATGCGCTTGGTCAGCGTGGTCACCAGCACACGCTCGTCGGCGTCGACGCGACGCTTGATCTCCGACAGGAGATCGTCGACCTGGGTCGCGGCCGGGCGGATTTCGACCTGCGGATCGACCAGGCCCGTCGGACGCACGACCTGCTCGACCACGTTGTCGGCGTGCTCGTGCTCGTAATCGCCGGGCGTCGCCGACACGTAGATCGTCTGCGGCGAGAGGCGTTCGAACTCGTCGAAGCGCAGCGGCCGGTTGTCGAGTGCCGACGGCAGCCGGAAACCGTATTCGACGAGCGTCTCCTTGCGCGAGCGATCGCCGCGGTACATCGCGCCGAGCTGCGGCACGGTCACGTGGCTCTCGTCGATGATCAGCAACGCGTCGGTGGGCAGGTAATCGAACAGGCACGGCGGCGGCTCCCCCGCCGCGCGCCCGGACAGATAGCGCGAGTAGTTCTCGATGCCGGAGCAGTAACCGAGTTCCCGGATCATCTCCAGGTCGAACAGGGTTCGCTGCTCGAGCCGTTGAGCTTCCAGCAGCTTTTCGTGCGAACGCAGGTAGTCGAGGCGTTCTTTCAGTTCGAGGCGGATCTCGTCGCAGGCTGCCAGCAGCGTTTCGCGCGGCGTGACGTAATGGGTCTTCGGGAAGATCGTGAGCCGCGGCACCCGGCCGGACACCTCGCCGGTGAGCGGGTCGAAATACGACAGCGCCTCGATCTCGTCGTCGAACAGTTCGATGCGCACCGCATCGCGGTCCAATTCCGCCGGGAACACGTCGATGACGTCGCCGCGCACGCGGTAGGTGCCCTGCGACAGGTCCAGCTCGTTGCGCTGGTACTGCAGTTCCGCGAGG
>JBAUVS010000302.1:0-6106 GCA_049583345.1 Woeseiaceae bacterium | reverse complement strand
GCCGCGCTGCGCGAACTGTACTCCCGGTTCGAGTTGCGGACGCTGCTGCGTCAGCTCGACCAGGACGCCGGCGAGACGCCGATGAAGCAGGCGGTATCCGCCGATTACGACGTCGTGCTGAGCTGGGATGCGTTCGACGAATGGCTCGAGCGGATCCTCGCCGCCGACCTCGTTGCCGTCGACACCGAGACGACGAGCCTGGACTACATGGCCGCCGAGGTCGTCGGCGTGTCGCTCTGCGTCGAGCCCGGCCATGCGGCCTATATCCCGGTAGCCCACGACTATCCGGGTGCGCCCGAACAGTTGTCCAGGGACGAGGTGTTCGGGAAATTGCGGGAGTTCCTGGAGAGTCCCGACCACGCGAAGGTCGGTCACCACCTGAAATACGATGCGCACGTGCTGGCGCGGCACGGCCTCCGGCTCGCCGGCATGCGTTTCGACACGATGCTGGAATCGTACGTCCTGAACAGCGTCGCGACGCGCCACGACATGGATTCGACCGCCCGCCTCTATCTCGGCCACGAGACGATCCACTACGAGGACGTCGCCGGCAAGGGCGCCAAACAGCTGACGTTCAACCAGGTCGATCTCGATGCCGCCGGACCCTACGCGGCCGAGGATGCCGACGTGACGCTGCGGCTGCACCGTTGCCTGTGGCCGAAGCTCGGCCAGACCGGCTCGCTGCGCAAGGTCTACACCGAGATCGAACAGCCGCTCGTGCCCGTGCTGCTCGACATGGAAGAGACCGGCGTACTCATCGACAAGAAGATGCTCGCAAAACAGGGCAGGCAATTGGCGAAGAAGATGACCGAGCTCGAAGAGCAGGCTCACGAACTCGCCGGCGGTCCGTTCAACCTCGGCTCGCCGAAACAGCTCCAGGAGATCCTGTTCGACAAGCTCGAACTGCCCGTGCTGCGCAAGACGCCGAAAGGCCAGCCGTCGACCGCCGAGGACGTCCTCGCGGAACTCGCCGCGGACTACGAGCTGCCGCGGGTCATCATCGACTACCGCGGCGTCAGCAAGCTGAAGAGCACATACACGGACAAGCTACCGCTGCAGATCAAGCCAGCGACGGGCCGCGTGCATACGTCCTATCACCAGGCCGTCGCGGCGACCGGGCGGCTGTCGTCCACCGACCCGAACCTGCAGAACATCCCGATACGCACGCCCGAGGGTCGCCGTATCCGGCAGGCCTTCGTCGCGCCCGAGGGCTGCGTCCTGCTGGCAGCGGATTACTCGCAGATCGAACTGCGCATCATGGCCCACCTCTCCGGCGACGAGGGTCTGCGCGAAGCGTTCGCGCAGGACGAGGACGTGCACCGGGCGACTGCGGCCGAAGTTTTCGGTGTCGCCCTCGACGACGTGACCCAGGACCAGCGGCGCTCCGCAAAGGCGATCAACTTCGGCCTGATGTACGGCATGTCCTCGTTCGGTCTCGGCAAGCAGCTCGGCATACCGCGCGGCCAGGCACAGGCATACGTGGACCTCTATTTCGAGCGCTATCCGCGCGTCAAGGCCTTCATGGACAGCACCCGCGCACAAGCCGCCGAGCAGGGTTATGTCGAGACGGTGTTCGGCCGCCGCCTCTACCTGCCGGACATCAACGCGTCCAATTCGCAACGCCGCCAGTATGCGGAGCGAAGCGCGATCAACGCACCGATGCAGGGTACGGCCGCCGACATCATCAAGCGCGCGATGATCCGCGTGTACGACTGGCTCGCACGCGACGAGGTCGACGCCCGCATGATCATGCAGGTGCACGACGAGCTCGTATTCGAGACGGCCGAGCACGACGCGGATCGCGTCAGGCGCAAGGTCGTCGAGATCATGTGCGCGGCGGCCGATCTCTCGGTCGCACTCAAGGTCGAAGCCGGCATCGGCCGCAACTGGGACGAAGCGCATTGAGGCGCAGATGAGACTCGTTCTAATTAAATTCCTTTATTTTTCAATCAGTTAATCGGAATGAGGAACTCAGCCGGGAGCCCGGACTCTAATTCCGTGAGTGCGTTAGTCACTTGCCTGTTTACCTCCCTAGACAGGCGTGCAACACGGTAACCCCAAGCCGGTTGCTTACGTTACCCGGAGCACGTTGTGCTCCGGGTCTTTTTTGCAGCGAGGGGCCGACCGAGAAAATGTTCCAGACGTTCGCGTGCCTCGGCCTCCCCCTGTCGATCGTGGGCCGAGAAGAGTTGCACGCCGGCCCGACCGCCGAGTTCGGCGCGGACCGTCATCAGCGCCTTCGCCGCCTGGCCACGCGAGAGTTTGTCCGCCTTGGTCAGGAGCACGTGTATCGGCACACCGACGTCTTCCGCAAAAGCGAGCATCCGCAGATCGTGTTCCTTCAGTCCCCGGCGGATATCGACGACGACAAGGAGCCCGTTGAGGCTGCAGCGATGCCTGAAGTAGTCGGTCAGCAAGGTCCCCCAGTGATCGCGCAGGGTGTCCGATACCCGCGCGAAGCCGTAGCCCGGCAAATCGACGAGCCGCTGTCCCTCCCGGAGCGAGAAGAAATTGACGAGCTGCGTGCGTCCCGGCGTTTTGCTCGTCCTCGCGAACTGGCGTCTGCCCACGATGAGGTTGATCGCACTCGACTTGCCTGCGTTAGAGCGGCCGGCCACGGCGACCTCGGCTCCGTCGTCCGGCACGAATTGCGCGGGCGAGTTGGCACTCTTGACGAAATGGGCATCGGGGTACTGTGACATGCTTTTTGGCCCCGGAATTGCGTGTATAATTCAGCGGTCACAGTCTGACGGTTCCAGGGTCGCGCGGCAAGGCGTCCCCGCCCTTGCAGTCCCGGCAGGCCCATCAAGAGCAACCAAAAATCGAAGCGTTTATCGAAGCACATTGTGTGGTGATCCCGATTCGCCAAGGAACTAACGGATACCGGAACATGAATCCAAGGGCCCTCTCCATCGTATCGCTGGCGGCATTCTTCCTGGCGGCGCAGGCCGGCGCAGAGAGCCTCGTCAGCGGGTCCGTCGATGCCGGTAAGGACCGGTCCACCGTCTGCTCCGCCTGCCACGGCCAGGACGGCAACAGTGTCAATCCGCTCTGGCCGAACCTCGCCGGGCAGCACGCGACCTACATCGTCAATCAGCTGAAGACTTTCCGCGAGGGCGGCAAGGAACCGGATTCGGCGGCACGCTCCGATCCGCTGATGACGCCGCAGGCAATGCAGCTCTCCGACGAGGACATCGCGAATCTCGCCGTTTATTTCGAAAGCCTGCCGGCGCCGGCGATGCCCGTAGCGGATGCGTCCACCGTCGACAAGGGCGAGTCTCTTTTCCGCGGCGGCGACGCCGACAAGGGCGTGCCCGCCTGTTTCGCGTGCCACGGTCCGACCGGACGCGGCAACCCGGCCGCCGGTTACCCGTCGCTCAAGGGGCAGCACGCGACCTACACGGCCAAGCAGCTGCGTGCGTATGCCTCGGGCTCGCGGCAGTCCGACGGCAAGACCCGCATCATGCGCGACATCGCGTCACGCCTGAGCGAGGATGAGATCGTCGCGGTCGCCTCATACGTGCAGGGGCTCCGCTGATGTTCCGGCACGCCATGGTCGCGGCGCTGATGCTGCTGATGCTGGCAGCCTGCGGCAAGGACGAGCCCGCGCCGCCGGCCGACCAGGCGACACCGCCGGCCGAGGCGACCGTCGCGGAACCCGCGGAAGAGGCCGCGCCTGCCGAGTCTCCGCAGGAGGCGCAGGAAGTCGTCGAGGAAACGGCGGCCGATACCGGCGGGGACCAGACAATCACGCTGGCGCAGGCCGATACACCGCAGCCGCACGAATGGAAGTTCAAGGAAGGCGTCAATTTCACGCGCCTCGTCCCGGCGCAACCGACGCTCGGCGGCGCCGACAAGATCGAGGTCGCGGAATTCTTCTGGTACGGCTGCCCGCACTGCTACGACTTCGAGCCGTACATCAACAAGTGGGCCAAGACCAAGCCGGCCAACGTCCGCTTCGTGCGCATACACGCGATGTGGAATCAACTGCTCGTCATGCACGCCCGTCTGTTCTATACGGAACAGGTGCTCGAGCGTAACGGCATCATCAAGGATCCGGAGGCGTTCCGCGCCAACGTCTTCGCCGAGTATCACCGCCGCAACAACCGGCTGGCGAGCGAGGACGTGATCCAGAAGTTCTTCGAACGCAATGGTGTCAGCGCCGACGATTTCCAGCGGACGTGGAATTCGTTCGAGGTCGATCAGAAAATGCGCGTCGCCGCGGATCTGGAACGCAGGTACAGCATCTCGAGCGTGCCCACGATCGTCGTCGACGGCAAGTACCGCACCAGCGCCCAGGAAGCCGGTGGCGTCGACGAGCTGATAGAGCTCATCAACGAACTCATCGCCCGCGAGAGCCCGCATTAGCCGTTGTCTTCGGCGACGATCCTCAGTTCACCTTCACCGTTGCGCCGCCAGTACAGCCGCTTGATCGTTACGACCGGCCCCGTGTCGTCGATCAGCGTCTGCCGGAAGCGGCTGAGATAGAGCGACTCGTCCTCGGGGTCCTGCAGCAGCAGGACGTCGTCGAGTTTCAGACCGGTGATTTTCCCGGCGCCGAAGGTCTCGAGGCGATAGCGCATCCACTCGTCGCGGTTCATGCCACGGTAACGGAATCCTTGCGCGTATAGCGACAGGTAGCGGTACAGATCGCCGCTACGAATGCTCTGTGCCCACTCCTCGAGCGCCGCGGCGAGCCTGTCGCGCTCGGCGCCGATCCCGGCGGCGGTGCCCCAGCGGATGCTGTGCGTGACGATGACCGGCGTGACGGCCGGGATCAAGTCGTCGGCAAGTGCGCGCAATGCATTGTTTTCCAAAGCAATACAGCCATCCGTGTCCTGCGGAGGGCGGTGATCGCCGCCCTCGGGTCCGCCGTGGATCCAGATCCCCTCGCCGCGTCGGTCGTGCAAGCGATCCCAGACGTTCGGGTAGTCGAGGGGGAACGCCAGCGGGCCGTAGCGTTCGGCGAGGCGCTGCGTGTCGCGCCGTTCGGTGACGAAGTAGATACCCAGCGGCGTGCGGCGGTCCCAGGCGCGGCGTTTGCCGACGCCGTTCTCGCCGATCGACATGTAACGCCGGTCCACGTAGACCGGGCCGTCCGGACCGTTCGCGATGCGGTGCAGGGCCGATCGGTCCGTCTCTGCGACGAACACGGCCGGCACCGATGCGGGTATTTGCAGAAGGTAGGCGGGCAGGCTGTCGCCGGTCGCGGCGATACCGGCCGCAGGCGCAATCAGCACCGCCGCGATGAGACGCCGGAACATGGCGCGATATTACAGCTGCCGCAACCCGATCTCCATGCTATGTTCTGGCGCATGAACAAGACAAGGCAAGCAACAGGCGCGGCAGGTCTCGCAACGGTATTGATCCTGCTGTGGGGGGCCGCGTGCGCCTCCCCGGCGGATTCGGAGTTCGAGGCGCTGGCACAGGAATACCTGGCCGACCTGCCGAAGTTCTCGCCGGTCAATGCGACCCTGATCGGCGATCACAGTGCGGACGCCAGGCTCGACCAGGTGGATGCCAGGGCACGCTCGCGGGTACGCACGCTATACAAAGGCTTGCTGCGCAAGCTCTCCGCGATAGACCGCAACGCGCTGTCGCGGGCGAACCAGGTCGATGCAGAGCTGCTCCGCAACGAACTCGAATACGAGATCTGGTCGATCGACACGTTCGAGGACTGGGCCTGGGATCCGCTGGTCTATGTCCGTCTCGCGGGCAGTTCCATCTACGGGCTCGTCGCGCGCGATTTCGCGCCGCTGGAAACCCGGCTCACGTCTGCCGCCGCGCGCCTCGAACAGATGCCCCGATTTTTCCGGCAGGCGCGCGCCTCGATCGATCCGGCAAGGGTCCCGAAGATCCACGCCGAGACCGCGATCAAGCAGAATCCCGGGCTGAATTCCATCATCGAGACCATGATCGTTCCGCACATGGGCGAGGTAACGCCCGCCACCCGGCAGCGGCTCGAGGCAGCGATCGTAGTGGCGAAGGACGCGGTCGCGAAGCAGCAGACCTGGCTGGAGGACGAGTTGCTGCCGCGCGCGGCCGGCGATTTCCGGATCGGTGCGGCACTCTTCGATGCCAAGCTCGCCTTCACGCTGAACTCCTC
>JBAUVS010000301.1:0-2121 GCA_049583345.1 Woeseiaceae bacterium | reverse complement strand
GTATACGGCGCCGCCCGCGCCCTGGACCGACGCCGAGATCGCGATCCTGCGCTCGCTGTGGATCGGCAGCCTGCCGCCGCTGCCGCCCGACCCGACCAACGCGGTCGCGGACGACGAACGCGCCGCGCGGTTGGGGCAACGGCTGTTCTTCGACCTGCGCCTGTCCGGCAATGGTGCGGTCTCCTGCGCGACCTGCCACCAGCCCGCGCGGCGCTTCACGGACGGTCTGCCGAAGGCGGTCGGGATCGGGACGGCGCGGCGCAACACGCGCAGCATCGTCGGTTCGGCCTACAGTCCCTGGCAATACTGGGACGGCCGCCGCGACAGCCTGTGGTCGCAGGCACTGACGCCGCTCGAGACGCCGGTCGAGCAGGGCGGCGATCGCGCCAGCATCGTCGCACTCGTCGCGGCGGATCCGGACTACCGGTCGCGCTACGAGGCCTTGTTCGGTCCGCTGCCGGCGAGCGACGACGCGCAGGGCATCGACCGGGCGTTCGCCAGCCTCGGCAAGGCGATGGAGGCCTACGAGCGGCTGATCCAGCCGGGCCCGTCGCGCTTCGATGCCTATGTCGAGGCGGTGATCGCCGGGGATGCCGCGGCCCAGCACGCGACCTTCAGCGACGACGAGATTCGCGGGCTGCGCCTGTTCATCGGCGAGGCGAATTGCACGCAATGCCACAACGGCCCGCTCTTCACGAACAACGAGTTCCACAATACGGGCGTCATCGCGTTCCCCGGCGAGGTGCCGGACAAGGGACGCGTGCAGGGCGTGCGCGAGGTACTTGCCGATCCGTTCAATTGCGCCGGCGATTTCAGCGACGACCCGGCACACGACTGTCCCGAACTCGATTTCGCCCGCACCGGCGTCACGCTGATCGGGGCGATGCGCACGCCGTCGCTGCGCAATCTCGGCGGCACGGAACCGTACATGCACGAGGGGCAATTCGCGTCGCTGGCCGACGTGCTGAAGAACTACAACCAGGCGCCGCTTGCGATGACCGGTCACAACGAGGCGAAGCCGCTCGGTCTGAGCTCGCGCCAGCTCCGCGAACTCGAAGCGTTCCTCGAGACGCTCGACGCGCCGCTTGCTACTCCTGTGGAGTGGTTAGTGCCGCCGCCGGCGGACGCCGGAGCAGGCGAAGAACAGCAGTAACAACGGTAGCGCGAATCCACCGCCGCCTCCGGATCCCTGTTTCCATTCCACTTTGGCGCGCTCGCCGCTTTTTGTCGCGTCGCGGAATTTCTCGAGTTCGGAATCCAGATTGACGATCATGTCCTCCGCGGCCGCGGCAAAGCCCGCGCCCCGCAATTCGCGCAGGTCGCGCACACTGTTGACGAGAGTCGACGACCCTTGGCCGGTGTGCGTTCCCGGTGCACGAAACAGGAGTTTCGCGGTCGGCACGTCGAACACGGCTGTGTCGATCATCGTTTGGACTTCATTGGTGTTGCCCTTGACCGTTATCGCGCCGATGATCGTCCAGTACAGGAGAGCGCTTCCCTTCTCGCCAGAGAAAGAGACTTGGTCATAGCTGACGAGCGCCATCACGTCTGCGCCATAGAGTGCGGCAACCTGCTGCATGCCGTGGACACCCTTCGCAGAGCGCATGTAGGTGTCAGGGATGACTTCGATAGATTTTACGTAGTCGCGGTCGCGGAACGCGTCCGCGACGTGCTCGAGTAACTGCTCTTTTTCCGTGGCGGTGATATCGATCGGATTCGGCGAAGGGACAAATGCAATACCGACGCGCAGGGGCGGTTGCAGGTAGGGCAGGTTGTCGTCGACGCGCGGTGGCACCTCGCCCGCCGGATACAAGTAGTCGACGAGACTGCTCGACGCTCCCTGGCGAGTTGTCTCGTAACCCCCGCCGTGCCACAACGAAGCGCAGCCGGTGAACAACGGCAGAGAGAGAACGGCGATCAGGAACCGGGGCTTCATGGTATCGCCTCCATGACGTCCACCGGGTGCAACTCTACCCCGAGACGCGCAGCCAGCATAGTCCGCAACGTTTCCGCGGCATCGGGATCGAGGACGTTCAGCGCCGGCACGCCGGTCAGCTTGTCGACGAGGTCGATCGCAGCAGAGGTGTTCGCGGCCGGGCCCGCAACGAGGTCCGGCCTGAA
>JBAUVS010000300.1:0-1857 GCA_049583345.1 Woeseiaceae bacterium | reverse complement strand
GACGACCGTCAACCGGCTGTGCGGCTCGGGCATGAATGCCGTCGGCAACGTTGCGGACGCGATCCGCGGCGGCGGCATACGACTCGCCGTTGCCGGCGGAGTCGAATCCATGTCGCGGGCGCCGTTCGTGCTGGGCAAGCAATCGACCGCGTTCGGCCGCGATACCGAATTCCATGACACCACGCTCGGCTGGCGCTTCGTCAACCGCAAGCTGGAGGCGCAGTACGGCATCGACTCGATGGCCGAGACCGCCGAGAACGTGGCGGCGGAATTCTCCGTATCGCGCGCTGACCAGGATGCCTTCGCGCTGCGCAGCCAGCAACGCTACGACGCCGCCCGCGCGGCGGGCGTCTTCGCCGAAGAGAGCGTGCCGGTCGAGGTCCCGCAGCGGCGTGGCGACGCCGTGATCGCCGACGTCGACGAACACCCGCGGCCGGACTCCACGCTCGAGCGCCTTGCGAATTTGAGCCCGATCGTGCGAGCGGGCGGGACCGTCACGGCGGGCAACGCGTCCGGAATCAACGACGGCGCCTGCGCGATGCTGGTCGCCTCGGAGGATGCGGTGAACGACCACGGCCTGCAGCCCCTCGTGCGCGTCGTCGCCTGGGCGGTCGCCGGCGTCGAGCCGCGCATCATGGGTATCGGCCCCGTGCCGGCGACGGGGAAGGTGCTCGGGATTGCCGGCCTTGCCATCGGTCAGATGGACGTCATCGAACTCAACGAAGCCTTCGCGGCGCAGAGCCTGGCCTGCCTCAGACAACTGGGCCTGGCCGACGACGCCGAGCACGTCAATCCCAACGGCGGTGCGATCGCGCTCGGCCACCCGCTGGGCATGTCGGGAGCCCGGCTCGTGACGACCGCCGCACGGCAACTGCGGCGCGTGCGGGGCCGCTACGCCCTGTGCACGATGTGTATCGGCGTGGGGCAGGGCATCGCGATGATCCTGGAGAACGCCTGATGAAGAAGGCGCCGAGTTTCGAAACGCAGGAATTGCGAGAGTTTGCCGAAGTCCTGCAGGGCCGCCGCACGATCGAGCTGTTCCTCCATACACCCGTGCCCGAGGCGCTCGTCCGCGACGCGATCGAAGCCGCCACCTGGGCGCCAAACCATCACGTCACGGAGCCCTGGCGCTTCTACCTGCTGGGCAGGCAATCGATCGCCGCCTGCCTGGAACTCGTCCGCGATATCACCGCGGCGAAGAAGGGTCCCGAGGCCGGCGCATTCAAGGCGCAGCGGTGGGCGGAGAAACCCGGCTGGCTCGTCGTAACCTGTGCGAGTTCCGACGACGAGCGGCGGCAACGCGAGGATTATGCCGCCTGCGCCGCGGCGGTACAGAACCTGATGCTGTTCCTGTGGAAGGCCGGCATCGGCACGAAGTGGACCACCGGCGACATTACGCGCGACCCGCGCTTCTTCGACATCCTCGGTGTCGATCCGGCCGCGGAGCTCGTCGTCGGCCTGGTCTGGTACGGCTACCCCAAGCTCACGCCGACGCAGTCGCGCAAACCTGTCGACGACGTCCTCACCAAGCTGCCGTAACCGCGATCAGCGAGCCCGCCACGTGTAGCTAAACCCAAGGAAACCCTGATCAATTGGAAAGCGATTCGTCATTGCGAGCGAAGCGAAGCAATCCAGTGTTTGAAATCAACGACCTGTGGATTGCCGCGTCGCTTCGCACCTCGCAATGACGAATTGATAAGAGTTACCCTAATCGCGCGCGAGTTCGTCCGGGTGGTGCAGCATCGGGCCGGGCGCAATCAGGGGTCGGAGCACGAAGACGGCCGTTACGAGTGTCGCGACCGTGGCCATCAGCAGGACGCTGTGGCGGACCGAGCCGTCGTAGATCATCGCGCCCAG
>JBAUVS010000299.1:0-25631 GCA_049583345.1 Woeseiaceae bacterium | reverse complement strand
AAAGAGAAATTCGAGAGGACGAAGCCGCACGTCAACGTGGGGACGATCGGTCACGTGGATCACGGCAAGACGACGCTGACGGCGGCGTTGACGAAGGTGATGGCGGAGAAGCACGGTCGCGGCGAGGTGAAGGGCTACGACCAGATCGACAATGCGCCGGAGGAGAAGGCGCGCGGCATCACGATTGCGACGGCGCACGTGGAGTACGAGTCGGACAACCGGCACTACGCGCACGTGGACTGTCCTGGGCACGCGGACTACGTGAAGAACATGATCACGGGTGCGGCGCAGATGGACGGTGCGATCCTGGTGGTGAGTGCGGCGGACGGGCCGATGCCGCAGACGCGGGAGCACATATTGCTGGCGCGGCAGGTGGGCGTGCCGTACATCGTGGTGTACCTGAACAAGGCGGACCAGGTGGACGACGAGGAGCTGCTGGAGCTGGTGGAGATGGAGGTGCGGGACCTGCTGTCGACGTACGAGTTTCCGGGCGATGACACGCCGATCATCACGGGATCGGCGCTGAAGGCGTTCGAGGGCGACACCTCGGACATCGGCGTGCCGTCGGTGCTGAAGCTGGTGGAGGCGATGGACAGCTACATACCGGAGCCGGTACGCGCGATCGACGGCGATTTTCTGATGCCGGTGGAGGACGTGTTCTCGATATCGGGGCGCGGCACGGTGGTGACGGGGCGCATCGAGCGCGGCGTGATCAAGGTGGGCGACGAGATCGAGATTGTGGGCATCAAGGCCACCACGAAGACGACCTGCACGGGCGTGGAGATGTTCCGGAAGCTGCTGGACCAGGGCCAGGCGGGCGACAACGTGGGCGTGTTGCTGCGCGGCACCAAGCGCGAGGAAGTGGAGCGTGGCCAGGTGCTGGCGAAGCCGGGCTCGATCACGCCGCACACCAAGTTCGAGGCGGAGGTTTACATTCTGACCAAGGACGAGGGTGGGCGCCACACGCCGTTCTTCAAGGGCTACCGGCCGCAGTTTTACTTCCGGACCACGGACGTGACGGGCGCGGTGGAGTTGCCGGAGGGCACCGAGATGGTGATGCCGGGCGACAACGTGCAGATGGTGGTGGACCTGATCAACCCGATCGCGATGGAAGAAGGCCTGCGCTTCGCGATCCGCGAAGGCGGCCGAACCGTCGGCGCCGGCGTGGTGGCGAAGGTGATCGAATAGAACGACACGGCATCGCAGGCGCGCTGCTTGCCAGCGCGACAGCGGAGCCTGCAAGAACGGCGAGGCATTGTAGGAGCGCTGCTTGCCAGCGCGACAGCGGAGCCGGAAAGCATCTAAGGAGAAAACGTGGCAACGAACCAGAACATACGCATCCGGCTCAAGGCCTTCGACCACCGGCTGATCGACAATTCGGCCCGCGAGATCGTGGAGACGGCCAGGCGCACCGGCGCCACGGTCAAGGGGCCGATCCCGCTGCCGATGAAGAAGGAGCGGTACACCGTGCTGATCTCCCCGCACGTCAACAAAGATGCCCGGGACCAGTACGAGATCCGGACCCACAAGCGGCTGATGGACATCGTCGACCCGACGGACAAGACCGTCGATGCGCTGATGAAGCTCGAGCTGCCGGCCGGCGTCGACGTCCAGATCAAGCTGAACTGACACACGTACCGGCGACGCCGGGCCCTGTAGGAGCGGCGCTCGTCGCCGCGACGGTCGCGCTGACAAGCAGCGCTCCTACAGACCCCGGAATCGGGTTGCTTTGGGGGCCCCGCGGGGTATAATTGCGGGCTCGCCGGAATTGGCCGGGCCGGGAGTCGGCCAACTTCGGACCAGGCGTCACAAAGCATCGCTCTGTGGCGCTTACACGTTCAGTCGCCAGGAAATCGGGGGCGACACGGCAAATCCCGGAACCGCCGGATCGGGTTGGTAACCCGGCCCGGACGCAGGGTCAGCCCGACAGCATGGCTGGCCCTTTCGCGTGTCTGAATACTTGGGCGCCGGGTCTGCTACGGCGCGAGGTTTTGAAAATGACGATGGGTCTTGTTGGCCGCAAGTGCGGCATGACGCGCATATTCATGGAGAACGGGGACTCGGTCCCCGTGACCGTGATCGAGGCGCAGCCGAACCGGGTCTCGCAGGTGAAAACCGCGGAGACCGACGGCTACCGTGCCCTGCAGCTGACTGCAGGCAGCCGGAAGCCCTCGCGCGTGCCTCGACCTGCGTCCGGCCACTTCGCCGCCGCCAAAGTCGAAGCCGGCGACCTCGTCGCCGAATTCCGGCTGGATGACGAAGGCGAGTTCGAGCCCGGCGCGGAGTTCAAGGTCGACCTGTTCGAGGCCGGCCAGAAGGTCGACGTCATCGGTACGTCGATCGGCAAGGGCTACGCCGGCACCGTGAAGCGCCACAACTTCCGGACCCAGGACGCGACGCACGGCAATTCGCTGTCGCACCGGGCGCCCGGTTCGATCGGACAGAACCAGTCGCCCGGCCGCGTGTTTCCCGGCAAGAAGATGGCCGGCCGCCTGGGCAACGTGCGCCGTACCGCCCAGAACCTCGAAGTCGTGCGCGTCGATGTCGAACGCAATCTGTTGCTGGTCAAGGGCGCCGTCCCGGGCCATCGCGGCGGCCGCGTGATCGTCCGTCCGGCCGTCAAGGTGAAGGGCAAGGGGTCGTCGTCATGAAGCTGAAGATGCAGGGCAGCGGCACGGTGGACGTGACCGACGCGGCGTTCGGCGCCGCGTTCAACGAGCCGCTCGTCCATCAGGTGGTCACTGCCTATCTGTCCGGTGCTCGCGCCGGCACGAAGGCACAGAAGAACCGCGCCAGTGTCCGCGGCGGCGGTGCCAAGCCGTGGCGCCAGAAAGGCACCGGACGTGCCCGCGCCGGTACGATCCGCAGCCCGATCTGGGTCGGCGGCGGTCGCGCGTTTGCCGCGAAGCCGCGCAGCTACCAGCAGAAGGTCAATCGCAAGATGTATCGTGCGGCCCTGCGTTCGGTGCTTTCCGAGCTGGTGCGCCAGGATCGCCTGGTGGTCGTCAAGGAGTTCGGCGTCGAGGCGCCGAAGACGAAACTGCTCGCGGGCAAACTCGGCGAGTTCGGTCTCGACAATGTGCTGATCGTCAACGAGACTTTCGACGAGTCCCTGTTCCTCGCGGCGCGCAACCTGCCGAACGTCGGCATCTGCGACGCGGGTTCGATCGATCCGGTGGTACTGATCCGCTTCGAGAAGGTGTTGATCACGGTGCCGGCCCTGAAATTGCTCGAGGAGCGCCTGTCATGAGCACCGCACGACGTCAGGAACGCCTCATGACCATCATCCGCGGCCCGCACGTGTCGGAGAAGAGTCATATCGCCGCCGAACACAACCAGGTCGTGCTCAAGGTGCGCGACGACGCGACCAAGACCGAGATCCGCCAGGCTGTCGAACTGCTGTTCGAGGTCGCGGTGGAGGACGTCACGGTCGTCAACGTGAAAGGCAAGATCAAGCGCTTCGGCCGTACCGGCGGCCGCCGCAAGGACTGGAAGAAGGCGTACGTCCGGCTTGCCGAAGGCAGCCAGATCGAGACGCTGTTCGGCACGGAATGAGGTAACGGGACATGGCACTGCAGAAATCGAAACCGACCTCCGCCGGGCGCCGATTCGTCATCGCGGTCAAGACGCCGGAGCTGTACAAGGGCAAGCCTTACGGTCCATTGACGGCCAAGAAACGGTCGACGGGCGGCCGCAACAACGACGGCCGCATGACGGTCCGGCACCAGGGCGGCGGCCACAAGCAGCGCTACCGGATCGTGGATTTCAAGCGCGACAAGGACGGTATCCCGGGCACGGTCGAACGCCTGGAATACGATCCGAACCGGAGTGCGCACCTGGCACTGGTGAAATACGCGGACGGTGAGCGTCGCTACATACTTGCCGCCAAGGGCGTCGCCGCCGGCGACACGATCGTGAGCGGCGAGGATGCGCCGATCAAGCCCGGCAACGCACTGCCGCTCAGGGCCATCCCGGTCGGCACGGTGATCCACAACGTCGAAATGAAGCCCGGCAAGGGCGGCCAGCTTGTGCGTTCGGCGGGTGCCGGCGCCCAGCTCGCGGCCCGCGAGGGTGCCTACGCGACGCTCAGGCTCCGGTCCGGCGAGATGCGCAGGATCCACATCGACTGCCGCGCCTCGATCGGCGAGGTCGGCCACGGTGAACACAACCTGCGCAAGCTCGGCAAGGCCGGCGCACAGCGCTGGCGCGGCGTGCGGCCGACGGTGCGCGGAGTCGCGATGAACCCGGTCGACCATCCGCACGGCGGCGGTGAAGGCAGGACCTCCGGCGGACGGCACCCCGTGAGCCCCTGGGGTACGCCGACGAAGGGTTACAAGACGCGGAACAACAAGCGCACCGACAGCATGATCGCGCGCCGCCGCAAGCGTAAATAAAGGAAACATCGAATGCCACGCAGTGTAAGAAAAGGTCCGTTCATCGACACGCATCTGGCGAAGAAGGTCGCCGAGGCAGTGCGCCACAACGACCGCCGGCCGATCAAGACCTGGTCGCGCCGCTCGATGGTGTTGCCGGACATGGTCGGGCTGACCATCGCCGTGCACAACGGCCGTCAGCACGTGCCCGTCCTGGTATCGGAGAACATGGTCGGCCACAAGCTTGGCGAATTCGCGACCACGAGAACGTTCCGCGGACACTCCGGTGACCGCAAGACGGTCAAGACCTGAGGAGTCAGGGCAGATGCAAGTTGCAGCTAAACTCCGTTTCGCGCGCGTATCGCCGCAGAAGTGCCGCCTGGTGGCAGACACCATCCGCGGCAAGTCGGTCGATGAGGCGCTGCGTACGTTGACGTTCATGCCCAAGAAGAGTGCGCGGATCGTGAAGAAGGTTCTCGAGTCGGCGATCGCGAACGCCGAGCACAATCACGGCGCGGACATCGATGAGCTGAAGGTTTCAACGGTAATGGTGGACGATGCATCCATGTTCCGCCGGTACCGTGCCCGCGCGAAGGGCCGGGGTGCTCGAATTCTCAAGCGCAATAGCCACATCACGATTCAAGTCGGGGACGAGTAAGGATTATGGGCCAGAAAGTACATCCAACCGGTATTCGCCTGGGCATCGTCAAGGACTGGTCGTCCAAATGGTACGCCGATTCGCACATGTTCCCTGAATACGTGCGGACCGATCACCTGCTGCGCGTCTTCATCAAGAAGAAGCTGAAGGATGCCTCGGTCAGCCGTATCTCGATCGAGCGTCCGTCCAAGAAGGCGAACATCACGATCCACACTGCACGGCCCGGCATCGTCATCGGCAAAAAGGGCGAGGACATCGAAAACCTCCGCGCGGAAGTCGCCAAGATGCTCGGCATGCCGATCAACGACGTGCGGATCAACATCGCGGAAGTACGCAAGCCCGAGCTGGACGCACAACTCGTCGCCGAAGGTATCGCCCAGCAGCTCGAGCGCCGCGTGATGTTCCGGCGGGCCATGAAGCGCGCAGTGACCAACACGATGCGTGTGGGTGCCGAAGGCGTCAAGGTCAAGGTCAGCGGCCGTCTGAACGGCGCGGAGATCGCGCGTTCGGAGTGGTACCGCGAGGGACGTGTGCCGCTGCACACACTGCGTGCGGACATCGATTATGGCCTGGCCGAAGCGCGGACGACGTACGGCGTCATCGGGGTCAAGGTATGGATCTTCAAGGGCGAAGTGTTCGACAAGGCCGAGCCGGCCGCGGCGGAACCCGCCGAGGCGGCGGCGGGCGCGCGCAGCTGAGCGCCGATTCCGGGAATTGAACGATGTTACAACCTAAACGAACCAAATTTCGCAAGCAGCACAAGATGCGCAACCGCGGCCTGGCGCAGCGCGGTAACACCGTCGCGTTCGGCACCTATGGTTTGAAGGCGCTGGATCGCGGCCGCATGACCGCTCGTCAGATCGAGGCCGCCCGGCGTGCCATGACGCGTTACATCAAGCGCGGCGGCAAGATCTGGATCCGGGTATTCCCGGACAAGCCGATTTCGAAGAAGCCCCTCGAAGTCCGGCAGGGCAAGGGCAAGGGCAACGTCGAGTACTGGGTGTGCCAGATCCAGCCGGGTCGCGTGCTGTACGAGATGGAAGGCGTGACCGAGGAGATCGCGCGCGAGGCCTTCCGCCTGGCGGCGGCGAAGCTCCCCTTCCAGACCGAATTCGTCGAGCGGCAGGTGATGTGATGAAGGTAGAAGAGCTGAGACAGAAGTCGGTCGACGAGCTTAACGAGGAACTCGTGGCGCTGCGTCGCGAGCAATTCAACCTGCGCATGCAGCAGGCATCCGGCGAACTCTCGCATCATCACGAGCATCGCCGCGTCAGGAAGGACATCGCGCGAGTGAAGACGATTCTCGGTGAATTCGCGCGCGGAGCGGGTGACAGCGAATGAGCGAGAAGAACGAGAAGAACGAGAAGACGAAACGCACGGTCGTCGGACGCGTCGTCAGCAACAAGATGGACAAGACCGTCTCGGTGGCCGTCGAACGCCGGATCAAGCATCCCGTGTACGGCAAGTACGTCCGCCGGACCACCAAGATCCTCGCGCATGACGCCGGCAACGAATGCAAGGAAGGCGATCGCGTTGCGATCTCGGAGTGCAGGCCGATCTCGAAGCACAAGTCGTGGACGGTCGTGGAAGTCGTCGAGCGCGCGCCAGAGCGCGTCTGATTTGGGAACACAGCCATGATTCAGATGCAGACAGTTCTTGATGCCGCCGATAATTCGGGCGCGCGCCGCGTGCAGTGCATCAAGGTGCTCGGCGGCTCGAAGCGGCGTTATGCCGACGTCGGCGACGTGATCAAAGTCAGCGTCAAGGACGCCATACCTCGCGGCAAGGTGAAGAAGGGCGAGGTGTACAACGCGGTCGTCGTGCGTACGCGCAAGGGCGTGCGGCGCAAGGATGGCTCGCTGATCCGCTTCGACGGCAACGCGGCCGTGCTGTTGAACGCGCGTCTCGAGCCGATCGGTACGCGCATCTTCGGCCCGGTTACGAGGGAACTGCGTACGAACCAGTTCATGAAGATCATCTCGTTAGCGCCCGAAGTGTTGTAGCAGCCGCTTCGGTCACGTATCGAACAGTTTGAATACAGGAGCGGCTACAGCCGCGAATGAGAGATGAACAAGATCAGAAAAGGCGATGAGGTGGTCGTTAAGACCGGCAAGGACAAGGGCCGTCGCGGCACCGTCATCGAGGTATTCGACGATGGTCGTGTCATCGTCGAGGGCATCAACATCGTGAAGAAGCACGTCAAGCCGAACCCGAATGTCGGCGAGGCCGGCGGTATCAAGGACAAGGCGATGCCGATCGAGCACTCGAACCTGCTGGTCTTCAACCACAAGTCCAAGAAGGGCGAGCGTGTAGGGTTCAAGGTGAAGGAAGACGGCACGAAGATTCGCGTATTCAGGAACGGCGACGCGGTCGATATTTGATCGGCAGAACGAGGATCCGTCGTAGGAGCGCTGCTTGCGGCGCGACAACCAGAGACAATGAACATGTCACGGCTACAGGAAAGATACAAAACCGAATTGATGGGCGAGATCCAGAAAAAGCTCGGTCTCAAAAACCCGATGGAGGTGCCGCGCATCACCAAAATCACGCTCAACATGGGTGTGGGTGAGGCGGTCGCCGACAAGAAGGTGCTCGACAAGGCGCGCGAGGACATGGAGAAGATCTCCGGCCAACGCCCGGTGACCACGCTCGCCCGCAAGTCGGTGGCGGCGTTCAAGATCCGTGACGGCATGCCGATCGGATGCAAGGTGACCCTGCGGCGCGAGCGCATGTACGAATTCCTCGATCGCCTCGTGAATATCGCGATCCCGCGCATCCGTGACTTCCGCGGCCTGAACCCGCGGGCGTTTGACAAGCAGGGCAACTTCAGCCTGGGCGTGGCGGAACAGATCATCTTCCCGGAGATTAACTACGACGAGATCGATGCGATCCGCGGGATGGACATCACGATCTCGACGACGGCACGCAATCCGGAGGAAGGCAGGGCGCTCCTGGAAGCGTTCAACTTCCCCTTTAAGAAATAGTGAACATGACACTGAACGCGGTGCGTAGAAAGACCTCGCACCGACAGTTTTTGACTGAAGTGACAACGAGCAATATTTGATATGGCAAAGAAATCCATGATCATGCGCGAACGCAAACGCGCGAAACTCGTGGCCCGGTACGCGAACAAGCGCGCCGCGCTCAAGGCGACGATCCGCAACGTCAAGACGTCCGACGAGGAGCGCGCGGTGGCGCAGGCCAGGCTCAACGCGATGCCCCGTGACGCCAGTCCGTCGCGGAAGCGCAATCGCTGTGCCATCACGGGGCGCCCGCACGGTTTCTATCGGAAGTTCGGCCTCGGCCGTAACAAGCTCAGAGAAGCCGCGATGAGCGGCGAGATTCCCGGGCTGACGAAAGCCAGCTGGTAAGGGAGCGAGACACCATGGGTATGACCGATCCGATCTCCGACATGCTGACGCGCATCCGCAACGGGCAGAAGGCGCGCAAGGTGAGCGTTGCCATGCCGGCGTCGCAGGCCAAAGAGGCTGTCGCGAAGGTCCTGAAGGACGAGGGTTACATTACCGATTTTGCGACCGAGGGCGAAGGTGCCGCAAAGACGCTGACGATCGAGCTCAAGTATTTCGAGGGCAAGCCCGTCATCGAACGGCTCGAGCGGTCGAGCAGGCCGGGGCTCAGGATCTATCGCGGCAAGGAGAAGCTGCCGAAGGTCCTGGGTGGGCTGGGCATCGCGATCGTGTCGACGTCGGCCGGCGTCATGAGCGACCGGAAGGCGCGAGAGAAGGGAATTGGCGGCGAGGTGCTCTGCATCGTGTCCTGATGCAGGCGGCTTCGTCAGACTGAGACAAGACTATGTCGAGAATTGCGAAATATCCCGTGCAGCTGCCACAGGGTGTCGAACTGAAGCAGGACGGCACCGTCGTGACGGTCAAGGGCGGCAAGGGCGCGCTCTCTCTGGAACTGAATCCGGAGGTGGAGCTCTCGCAGCAGGACGGGTCCGTGAAGGTGAGTGCGCGGTCGGGTTCGCGCTTCGCAGTGGCGATGGCAGGCACGACGCGGGCTCTGCTGGCGAATATGGTGTCCGGAGTGACGAACGGCTTCGAGCGCAAGCTCGAACTCGTCGGTGTCGGTTATCGTGCACAGGCGCAGGGTTCGAACCTGAACCTGACGCTCGGGTTTTCACACCCGGTCGTCTATCCGGTGCCGCAGGGCATCTCGATCGAGACGCCCAGCCAGACCGAGATCGTCGTCCGTGGCTTCGACAAGCAGAAGGTCGGTCAGGTTGCGGCCGAGATACGGAGCTTCCGGCCCCCCGAGCCCTACAAGGGCAAGGGCGTGCGCTACGCGGATGAGCGCGTGGTCATCAAGGAAGCCAAGAAGAAATAGGCTAACGAGTACGTTATGAAACTCGACAAGAAAGTGAATCGTCAGCGTCGTGCCCGCAAGGCACGTGCCAAGATCGAGCAACTCGGCGTGAATCGCCTGAGCGTGCACCGCACGCCGCGGCATATCTACGCGCAGGTGATCGCTCCGGACGGCGGCACGGTGCTCGTTTCGGCGTCGACGCTGGAAGCGGAGGTGCGCAAGGGCGTCAAGACCGGCGGCAACGTCGAGGCGGCGGCGATCGTCGGTGCGCGTATCGCGGAGAAGGCCAAGGCCGCGGGCATCGATACGGTCGCTTTCGACCGGTCGGGGTTCCGCTACCACGGGCGCGTCAAGGCGCTGGCAGAGGCCGCGCGCGAAGCGGGACTGAAGTTCTAGGATGAGAGCGGTTGGCAAAAATGGCTAGAAACGAACAAACACAATCTGGCGACGACCTGATCGAGAAGCTCGTGACGGTCAATCGCGTGGCGAAGGTCGTGAAGGGCGGGCGTCAGTTCGGCTTCACGGCGCTGACAGTCGTGGGTGACGGACAGGGCCAGGTCGGATTCGGCTA
This sequence comes from Woeseiaceae bacterium, assembly GCA_049583345.1. Taxonomy (GTDB): domain Bacteria; phylum Pseudomonadota; class Gammaproteobacteria; order Steroidobacterales; family Woeseiaceae; genus UBA1847. The sequence goes on along the minus strand of JBAUVS010000299.1, from coordinate 15,703 downwards.
TGGCAAGGCCCGCGAGGTGCCGATCGCGATCCAGAAGGCGATGCAGAGCGCGCGCAAGAACATGATCGCGATCAACCTGAACAACGATACGCTGCAGTACGCGAAGAAGGGTCGCCACGGCGCGACGCACGTGTACATGCAGCCGGCATCCGAAGGTACGGGCGTAATCGCCGGCGGCGCGATGCGTGCGGTGTTCGAATGTGCGGGAGTGCGCAACGTCCTGGCGAAGAGTTACGGCTCGCGCAACCCGATCAACGTTGTGCGCGCAACGATCAAGGCGCTGTCGGAGATTCATTCTCCGCAGGCGATCGCGGCGAAGCGCGGCAAGAAGATCAAACAGATCCTGGCCTAGGCCGGATCGGCACAGCAGAGTAACGGACGATGGCGAAGGCGAAAGAACTCAAGGTCACATTGTTGAAGAGCAAGCACGGCCGGCTCGAGAGCCACAAGGCCTGTGTGGCGGGCCTGGGTCTGCGCAAGCGGCATCAGACGGTCGTGGTCGCGGACACACCGGAGAATCGCGGCATGATCAATCGTGTCTCGTACCTGCTGTCGGTGGAGGAAGTCTGACATGCGACTGAACGATCTGTCGCCCGGCAAGGGCGCGAAAAAGACCGGCAAGCGTCTCGGCCGCGGCCATGCCGCGGGCCAGGGCAAGACGGCGGGGCGCGGCCAGAAGGGCCAGCGCGCTCGCTCCGGCGGGTATCACAAGGTGGGCTTCGAAGGCGGCCAGATGCCGTTGCAGCGGCGCCTGCCGAAGGTCGGTTTTCGTTCCCGGATGGCGAAGCGGTCGGCGGAGCTGCGCCTGCACGAGCTCGAGATCCCTGCGGTCGAGGTCATCGACATCGATGCGCTGAAGGCGGCCAGCCTCGTGCCGGCCGCGGCCGAGAAGGTCAAGGTGATCAAGTCCGGCAAGATCGAGAAGGCGGTAAAGCTCAAGGGCATCGCCGTGACGAAGGGCGCGCGCGAGGCGATCGAGAAGGCCGGCGGAACCATAACGGAATAGACAGACGAGGCATCGCAGGAGCGCTGCTTGCAGCGCGACAAGACAGGAAGAACCGAAAGGTATCGTAGGAGCGCTGCTTGCCAGCGCGACTGATGAAGACAGGCAGAACCACAAAGGCAAATGGCGAAGAAACCCCAACAAAGTCCCGCGGACATCGCGAAGACAGCGAGCAAACTGGGCGAACTCAAGACCCGGTTCCTGTTCCTGATCGGCGCGCTGATCGTGTTCCGTATCGGCACCTACATCCCGGTGCCGGGCGTGGACCCCGTTGCGCTCGCCGATTTCTTCGAGAAGCAGGCGGGCGGCCTGCTGGGCATGGTGGATCTGTTCTCCGGCGGCGCGCTGAGGCGCTTCGGCATCTTCGCGATGGGCATCATGCCGTACATCAGCTCCTCGATCATCCTGCAGATGGCCAGCCACATCCTGCCGAGCCTGCAGCAGCTGCGGAAAGAAGGCGAGTCGGGTCGTCGCGTCATCATCAAGTACACGCGCTACGGCACGGTCGCGCTGGCGAGCTTCCAGTCGATCGCCGCCGCGTCCTGGCTGCAGAGCCAGTCGGGCCTCGTTGTGAACCCCGGACCGGGCTTCCTGATTACCGCAATGATCACGCTGGTCACGGGCACGGTCTTCCTGATGTGGCTGGGCGAGCAGATCACCGAGCGCGGCATCGGCAACGGTATCTCCATGATCATCCTGGCGGGCATCGTGTCGCGTCTGCCGGCGGCGGTCGCCGGCACGGCAGACCTGGTCAGCCGCGGAGAGATGTCTCCCGCCACGGCGATCCTGATGTTTGTGGGCGCTGTCGCGGCAGTCGTGATCGTCGTCTACATGGAACGCGCCCAGCGGCGTATTGCCGTGAACTATGCGCGGCGACAGCAGGGACGCCGGATGTACCAGGCACAGAGCACGCATCTGCCGTTCAAGATCAATATGTCGGGCGTCATCCCGCCGATCTTCGCGTCGAGCATCCTGATGTTCCCCGCGACCATCGCGCAGTTTTTCGGAAATGCGCAGGAGCCGAACGCATTCCAGAGTGCCCTGCAGACGATCGGGGCAAACCTCGGTCCGGGTCAGCCGATCTATGTATTGCTGTATTCGGCACTGATCATTTTCTTCTGCTTCTTCTATACGGCGCTGATGTTCAATTCGAAGGACACGGCGGACAACCTGAAGAAGGCGGGCGCCTTCATACCGGGGATCCGGCCCGGCGCACAGACGGCCGAGTACATCGACAAGGTGCTGACGCGGCTGACGCTGTGGGGTGCCCTCTATATTGCAGGCGTATGCCTATTGCCGGAGTTTCTGCGCATGTTCAATCCGGGCATGCCTTTCAGCTTCGGCGGCACATCGCTGCTCATACTCGTCGTCGTGACGATGGATTTCATGGCGCAGATGCAGGCGCACGCCATGAGCCATCAATACGAGGGCATGATGCAAAAAGCAAACCTGCGGAACTACGGCAGGAGCGGACAAGTACGCTGATGTCCAGCGGCGTGCGTGGAGTGATGTCATGAAAGTGAGAGCATCGGTCAAGAGGATTTGCCGGAACTGCAAGATCATCCGGCGCAACGGCGTCGTGAGGGTGATCTGCACCGATCCGCGGCACAAGCAGCGCCAGGGCTAATCGAAAGGTTTCGAAAGAACGCGAAGTTCTAAATCGAGGAAGAAAGTGGCACGTATAGCAGGCATAAACATCCCGTTGAACAAGCACGTCGTGATCGCGCTGACGTCGATCTACGGCATCGGCCGTTCCCGAGCCTCGAAGATCTGTGAGGCGGCGGGGATCGATCCTTCCACTCAGGTGAAGGATCTGGCTGAGCCGGAAGTGGCGAAGCTGCGCGCGGCGATTGCGAACTTCCCGGTCGAGGGCGACCTCCGGCGCGAGATCTCGATGAATATCAAGCGCCTGATGGACCTCGGTTGCTATCGCGGCATACGGCACAGGCGGGGGTTGCCGCTGCGCGGCCAGCGCACGCGGACGAATGCCCGCACGCGCAAAGGTCCGCGCCGGCCCATCAAACGGTAACAATGACCAGGCATCGTAGGAGCGCCGCTCGCGGCGCGACATCGGGGACAGGCAGAAACGAATGGTAGAGACAGCCAAAAAGAAGAAGGTCAAAAAGCATGTGGTGGACGCGATTGCGCACATCCATGCGTCCTTCAACAACACGATCATCACGATTACCGATCGTCAGGGTAACGCCCTGTCGTGGGCGACCGCCGGCGGTTGCGGCTTCCGCGGCTCGCGCAAGTCGACTCCGTTCGCGGCGCAGGTGGCCAGCGAGAAGGCCGGTCGCAATGCCCTCGAATTCGGGGTGAAGAATCTCGACGTCCGCGTCCGTGGGCCGGGCCCGGGCCGAGAGTCCGCGGTACGTGCCCTGAATGCTCTGGGTTTCCGGATCCAGAACATCGAGGACGTCACGCCGATCCCGCACAACGGTTGTCGTCCGCCCAAGAAGCGTCGCGTTTAGAGGCTAGAGAATGGCAAGATATTTAGGACCCAAGTGCAAGCTGTCCCGCCGTGAAGGGACGGACCTGTTTCTGAAGAGTGGCGTCCGGCCGCTCGAGTCGAAGTGCAAACTCGAGATACCGCCGGGCGGTGCGCCGCAGCGTCGTCCGCGTCTGTCGGACTACGGTTTGCAGCTTCGCGAGAAACAGAAGCTCCGTCGCATGTACGGAATCCTGGAGCGTCAGTTCCGCGGCTATTACAAGCGTGCCGCGCAGCTCAAGGGCTCGACGGGCGAGAATCTTCTGCGCCTGCTCGAAGGAAGGCTGGACAACGTCGTCTACCGTATGGGATTCGCCGCGACGCGCGCGGAAGCCCGCCAGCTCGTCAGCCACAAGAGCATCGAGGTGAACGGCAAGGTTGTCAACATTCCGTCCGCGCAGGTAAGGGCGGGCGATTCGATCGGCATCCGCGAGAAGGCGCGCAAGCAATTGCGTATCCAGAATGCGATGGAGATCGCGGGCCAGGTCGGCCTGCCCGACTGGGTAGATGTGGACGCAAAGAAGATGGCGGGCGTATTCAAGTCGTTGCCGGATCGGGAAGACATTCTCCCGGACATCAACGAGAACCTGGTCGTCGAGCTGTACTCCAAGTAGTAGGAGGGATTATTCCCATGCAGGAATCAGTACACGAATTTCTGAAACCGCGCGTCGTCAAGGTGACGCCTGTCAACGATCTGCTGGCACGAGTGGTCATCGAGCCGTTCGAGCGGGGCTTCGGTCACACGCTGGGCAATGCCCTGCGTCGCATCCTTCTGTCGTCCATGCCCGGTGCTGCGGTCACCGAGGTGGATATCGAGGGCGTGCTGCACGAGTACACGAGCATCGAGGGTGTCCAGGAGGACGTCGTCGAGATCCTCCTGAACCTCAAGCAGGTAGCGGTTCGCATGCATTCACGCGACACGGCCGAGCTGCGCATCTCCAAGAAGGGACCCGGTCCGGTGACGGGAGCCGACATCCAACTCGATCACGACGTCGAGATAATGAACCCCGACCTCGTGATCGCGAACCTCACCAAGGCGGGCGAGCTCAACATGCTGCTCAAGGTCGAGCGTGGCCGCGGCTACCAGCCGGCCACGCAGCGTCCCGTGTTCGAGGAACAGTCCGGCCCGATCGGCCGCCTGCAACTCGACGCCTCGTTCAGCCCGATCCACCGCGTCACCTATACGGTGGAAGCGGCACGCGTTGAACAGCGCACCGACCTCGACAAGCTGATCATCGACATCGAGACCAACGGCACGATCGACCCGGAAGAGGCGATCCGCCGCGCGGGCAGCATCCTCAAGGATCAGCTGTCGGTGTTCGTCGATCTGCAGGGCCAGGAAGAGGGCGCCGGCATCCAGGCCGAGCACCAGGTCGATCCGATCCTGTTGCGCCCGGTCGACGAGCTCGAGCTGACGGTCCGTTCGGCGAACTGCCTGAAGGCCGAGAACATCATGTACATCGGTGACCTCGTGCAGCGCACCGAGGTCGAGCTGCTTCGCACGCCGAACCTCGGCAAGAAATCGCTGACCGAGATCAAGGAAGTCCTCGAAGGGCATGGCCTCGGCCTCGGCATGCGGCTCGACAACTGGCCGCCGGCCAGCCTTCGACCGGACCACGACCTCGGCCTGCAATAGACGGGACCTATACCAATGCGACACAAAAAATCCGGACGCAAGCTGGGCCGTACGAGCTCGCATCGCAAGGCCATGTTCCGCAACATGGCCGCCTCGATGCTGAAGCACGAGACGATCCGCACGACCCTGCCGAAAGCGAAGGAACTGCGCCGGGTCGTCGAGCCGCTGATCACCCTCGCCAGGGAAGACTCGGTGGCGAACCGCCGCCTGGCGTTCAATCGCCTGCGCGACAAGGAAGTCGTCGGCAAGCTGTTCACCGACCTCGGTCCGCGCTTCAAGGACCGGCCGGGAGGCTACCTGCGCATCCTGAAAACGGGTCCCCGCGCCGGTGATTCCGCGCCGATGGCGATCGTCCTGCTCACCGAGAAGGCCCCCGAAGCCGAAGCCGAGTCGTAGCATCCCGGCCGGCGATGGATCGCTTACGCGGGACCGATCAGGGCTCCGTGGCGGGCCGGTAGGACTTCGCGAGTTTGTCGAGCAGCTGGGAGACGTATTGCGGGGAATGCGTGTTCTTCGCGACCAGCGCGTAGACTGTCGGCACCACGACGAGCGTCAACAGCACCGAGAAGCTTACGCCGAAGAATACGACCGCGCCGATCGATTGCCGTGACAGTGCGCCGGCACCCGACGCGAGCAACAGGGGCACCGAGCCGAACGCCGTACACATGCTGGTCATCAGCACGGGCCGCAGGCGGATCTTCGAAGACTGGATGACGGCCTCGCGAAACTCCGTGCCGCGGTCGCGCAACTGGTTTGCGAACTCGACGATCAGGATGCCGTTCTTGGCTGCCAGGCCTATGAGCATGACGGCGCCGATCTGGCTGAAGATGTTCAGCGACGATCCGAACGTATAGAGCCCGAACAGCGCACCGGTAATCGCGAGCGGTACCGTCGTCATGATGATCAACGGGTGCCGGAAACTCTCGAACTGCGCCGCCAGCACGAGGTAAGCGATCACGAGCGCGAGAGCGAAAGTCAGGTAAACGGAACTCCCGGTCTTCTTGAAGTCGCGTGATTCGCCGTCGTAATCCAGGCGCGCAGCGGCCGGGAGATTCGTCGCGACGAGCTTGTCGAAGTAGTCCAGCGCCTCGCCGAGCGAGTAGCCGGAGTTCAGCGAAGCGCTGATCGAGATCGAGCGTTGGCGGTCGAAGCGGCGCAGGTCCACCGGCCCGGCTATCTCCCGCAATTTCACCAGATTGGACAACGGGATGAGCTGCCCGGACCCTTCGGAACGGACGTAGATCGATTCGAGATCGCTCGGCGTCTGCCGCCGCTCGTCGGCGCCCTGCAGGATGACGCGGTATTCCTCGCCGTGATCGATGAAGGTCGTCACGACCCGCGAACCGAGAATGGTTTCCAGCGTGCGTCCGACGTTCGCCAGCGACACGCCGAGGTCGGCCGCGCGGTCCCGGTCGATCGTGACGTCGATCTTCGGCTTGCGCTCGCGATAGTCGGATTCGAGGTTCGACAGGCCCGGATTCTTTTCCGCAGCCTGCATGACGATGTCTCGCCAGTGCGCCAGTTCGTCGTAGTCGGTGCCGAGCAGCACGATGTCGAGCGGGCGGTTGCTCTGCCCCAGGCTCCAGGAACCGGGCGAAAATGCGAACGCCTCGACGCCGGGGAGTACCGAGAGTTCCGCGTTCCAGTTCTGTGTGATCTCGTTTGCCGACCGCTCGCGCTCTCCCCAGACACGGAGCGGCGCAATGACCATCGCCGTGTTGACGTCGCTGCCGCCGCCCCAGGACGGCGCCCGGCCGAGGACGCGCAAGACGTCGCCCTGCTCGACATCTTTCATTACGATGGACTCGACCTGCTTCACATAGCCCAGCGTATAGTCCAGGCTGGCGCCGTCGGGAGCGGTGAGTTGCACTATCGCAATGCCGCGATCCTCTCGCGGCATATACTCCAGCGGCAGCACGTTGAGCAACATGAGGCTGCCGATGAAGATCAACAGCGACGACCCGAGTACGACGACGGGGTGTCGTATCGTGCGCCGCAGGAACCGCTCGTACAGTCCGGACAGGTACCTGAAGGCGCCGTCGATGGCACCGGCGACAAGCCCGCGATGCAAGCGGTTATCGCCGAACAGCTTCGACGTCAGCATGGGCACGAGCGTCAGTGCGACGAGGCTGGAGAAACAGACGGCCGCTGCCAGCGAGATGCCGAATTCCTCGAAAACGAGGCCGATGTTACCGGGCATGAAAGACACGGGCAGGATCACTGCGACCAGGACCAGGGTCGTGGCAATGACCGCGAAGCCGATCTCCCGGCTCCCGTTGGTCGCACCGAGCAGTGCCGGTTCGCCCATTTCGATGCGGCGGACGATGTTCTCGAGCACGACGATGGCATCGTCGACCACGAGTCCGATCGCGAGCACGAAGCCCAGCAAGGTCAGCGTGTTGATCGAGAAATTCATCGCCGCCATGATGATGAACGCAGAGATGATCGAGATGGGGATCGTGACTGCAGGGATGATCGTCGCGCGCACCGTGCCGAGGAAGCCGTAGATCACGATCAGGACGAGCAGCATCGCGAGCCCCAACGCCTTCCCGACCTCGATCAGCGAGGCGCGGATGAACATCGAATTGTCGAGGTTGACCGAGACGTCGATGTCGGAAGGGAGTGTCGACTGCAATTCCTGGATTCGTCGGGTGACTGCTTCGTTGACCTCGAGCAGATTTGCCTGCGCCTGTGGGACGATACCCAGGCTCATTCCCGCCACGCCGTTGGTCGCCGAGTAGCTGCGGATGTCCTCGGGGGCTAGCTCGACGTCGGCCACCTCGCCGAGCCGGACCAGGTAGTCGTCGGCGCCTTCGCGCAGCACGAGGTTCTTGAAGTCGGCGGCGGAATGCAGGCCCGTGTTGGTTCGCAGCGTGAATTCGCGTGCCCGGGATTCCAGGCGGCCGGAGGGGATCTGCACGTTCTCGCGGCGCAGCGCGTCCTCGATGTCGGTGACCGTCATGCCGCGCGCCGCCAGCCGCTTCGGGTCGACCCAGATGCGCATCGCTGGCCGGCGCCGACCGGCGCCACGGATCTGCGCGACGCCGTCGACGGCAGATAAGGCGTCGACGATGTATCGGTCGGCGAAATCCGAGACCTCCATGATCGACCGCGTGTTGCTCGAGACGTTGACCCACATCGTCGTCTGGGCGTTGTCGTCCTGCTTGTGGACCTCCGGCGGGTCGGCCTCGTCCGGCAGGTTGTTGAGCGCCGTCGAGACGCGGTCGCGCACGTCGTTCGCCGCATCGTCGATGTCGCGGTCCGGCGCGAACTCGAGGTTGATGGAGGAGCGCTCGTCGAAACTCGTCGACGACAGCTTCGTGATGCCCGGGATACCGGCGAGGCGGTCCTCGAGCACCTGCGTCACGCGACGCTCGACGATATCGGAAGCCGCGCCGCGATAGTTCGTGTTGACGGAGACGATCGGGCGCTCGATCGCGGGATATTCGCGGATCGTCATGCTGCGCAGCGACATCAGCCCGATGATGACCAGCATCAGCGAGATGACGGCCGCGAAGACGGGGCGCCGCACCGAGACGTCCGAGATCAGCATCGCCGTCGCCTATCCGCCGTCCATGGCGGCGCCCGCCATGGAACCGCCGCCGGATGCGCTCACCTTTGAACCGTCCCTGACCTTGTTCGTGCCTTCGGTGATCACGGCTTCGCCGGCCGCCAGGCCGTTCTCGATCGCCACGAAACCCGGGATGCGTCTGCCGAGTTCGACGGTGCGTTTCTCGGCGACGCCGTCGTTCACGACGAACACGTACTGCATGTCCCCCTCGGGGACGATAGCCTGTTCCGGCGCCATCAGGACCTCGCCCTGGTCGCGTTGCAGATCCACGGACAGGAACATGCCCGGTTTCAACGCTTCATCCGGATTGGGGAGGATGGCCCGCACCTGGACCGCACGCGTCACCGGGTCCAGGCGCGTGTCGATACTCGCGACGCTGCCCGCGAACACACGGCCGGGATACACGGGGCTGTGCGCGGAGATGTTCATGCCGATGGTCAGCACCGTGAGAAAAGTCTCCGGGACGGAGAAGTCGAGCTTGATCTGACTGACGTCGTCCAGCGTCGTGATGACCGTTGTCGTGTCCACGAAACTCCCCGGGCTGACGCGCCTGAGGCCGATGCGCCCGGCGAATGGCGCGCGAATCGCGGTGTTCTCCACCCGCGCCTTCGCTGCTTCGACCTGGGCCTCGTCGACCTTGACCTGCGCCAGCAGCTGTTCGAGGTTCGATGCAGAAATTGCTTTCGTGTCCGCCAGCGACTTGCTGCGGTTGTAGAGGCTGCGGCTCTCGGAGAGCGATGCTTCGGCGACGGCCAGTCCCGCAACCGTCTCGTCGTCTTCGAGCTGGATCAGCAGGTCGCCCTTGCGGACTTTCTCGCCTTCTCTGAACGCGATGTCCTCGACCAGGCTCGCGATCCGCGGCCGGATTTCCACCGACTCGTTCGCGGTCGCCGTTCCCAGTGCCTCGATCTTGTCGACCAGCGGTTGCAGTTTGACTCGTTGTGTTACAACCGCCGTCGGCGCTTCCGTCGCGGCACCGGCGCTCGCGGCGGGATCTTTTGCGCAGGCGCCGAGCACGCACGCGACAGCGGTGAGAGTAGCTGCGGCGGCGGGGTGTCGGGTCGGTTGCATCGCTTGTCGGGTCGATTCGGCTTGTCTTCGCGGGTAACGACTCAGTGTAGCTCGAAGTGCCCGAAAAAGCCGAATTTTTTGACAATTTCTCGGTTGTAATGCATTGATTTCAATAGAATTGCCGGGAATATCCGGTCTTGTGAGGCGACGCACAGCGAAAGCCGCCAAATCGAACTATGCTCGGGCTCTCGAATCCGGAGACAGACCCATCAGTAAAGACAAGGCCTTCGACGACTGCGTCATCCTGTCACGGGAAGCGTTCGACCCCGACGCGGTATTCCTCGACGACATCGTCGACGACGAGGTATTGCCGTACCTCAGTCTCGCCGTCGACGGGCTGACCGAGCCCCGCGAGGGCCGGACCGGCCGGCTCGAATTGCGGCCGGACGACATCCCCGCCAATGATCCGCCCAGACCGGACACGACGATGCCCGTCGCCTCTCTCGATCCGGACATGATCGAGGTGTACGGCTGGGAGACGTCGTGGTGGAAAAAGATCAAGGGGTACTTCGGGTTCTGACGCTGTAGCCCTGCTACACTCCGCTCCATGATCTTCAAGGACAAGACCGTCATCATCACCGGCGGCTCCGAGGGCGTCGGCGCGGCGGCCGCGAGGAAGTTCGCCGAAGCCGGCGCAAGCCTCGTGCTCGTCGCGCGCAACAAGAAGAAGCTCGAAGCCCTCGCGGACCAACTCCGCGAACTCGCACGCGTCGAGATCTTCGTGATGGACGTCGCCGATTCCGAAGCCTGCGCGAGTCTGTTCAAGAAGGCGCAATACGAGTTCGGGCGCGTCGATGTACTGGTCAACAACGCCGGCTATCATGAGCGCGGCGCAGTGCTGAACGTGGATGCCGCCGATCTCGGAAGGATGATCGACGTGAACCTCAGGGCACCGATCGTGCTGACACGCATGGCGTTGCCGTATCTGAAGGAAGCGGGCGGCGGCGCCATCGTCAACGTCGGCTCTCTCGCGGGCAAGGCCCCGATACCCAACAGCGCGGTCTATTCGGCGAGCAAGAACGGTCTGCGCGCGTTCACGCTGGCACTGGCCGAAGAGCTGCGCGACAGTGGCATCAAGCTGGCGGTCGTGTCGCCGGGCCCCATCGATACCGGCTTCATCATGTCCGACATCGACAAGGTCTCGAACATCACCTTCTCGCAACCCATCAGCACGGCAGACGATGTCGCCCAGACCATCCTCGATCTGTGTGGCAATCACCGGCATGAACAGTCCATACCGATGTTCAGCGGTTTCCTCGTGACGGTGATGTCCCTCATGCCCTGGCTGGGCCGTTTCGCACGACCGTTCCTCGAGAGTCGCGGTGCACGCGTCAAGAAGCGCCTGAAGCTCGAGGCCAGGGCGCGCAGCGGCTCCTGAAGAGAAAGGCGGCCCGCCAGGGGGGAGGCGGGCCACCCGAAGGGGTCATTGAGGGACTGCCTTGTCCGTGGAACCCAATGACCATCTTGCCTGTGTGTGAGAAACGATAGTGATCCGGCCCATCGTTCGCAAACGAAAAATCTTTTCGCAGCACGTGAAATTTTTTCAAGCGCGATCGTCAAATTCCTGCAATACCCAGTCGCGTAACATCCGGACGTTTGAGTTCTCCTCGTCGTTCCTTGCGCAAACGAAGTAATACGCATCGTCGGTCGTCAATTCATCCGGGAACAGGCGCACGAGGTCGCCCGAGGAGAACCACTTGTCGCTCAATTGCACAGGCACGAGTGCCGCACCGAGTCCGCGTTCGGCTGCGCGGGCGACCGCAATCATCGAATCAAGTCGTATCACGTTCGGCTCTCTCGGCAGTTCGATGCCCGACGATCGTTCCCAGCGCCGCCAGGCGCCCGGTCTCGAGTCGTGAACGATCAACGGGAACTCGCTGAGGATGCGCTTGTTGTCAATCCTCATTTTTTCGCGAAACTCGGCAGACGACGCCGGGACGAGTCGCAAGGCAAACAGCCGGTTTGATGACAACGCCGACGGCGGTGACCTGAAGACCCGTATCGACACGTCCGCATGCCCGGGATGGCGTTCGGCAGTTTCGTCGCTGGTGTCGACCTTGATGTCGATGTCGGGATGGAGCCGGGTGAACTTCGGCAGCCGCGGGATGAACAGTTCGCTGGCGAAGAACGGCTGTACCGAGATCGTCAGTGAGCTGCGCACCAGTGACTTGCGATGGCGCGACGTGACGTCGTCGAGTTGGTCGATCAGCGGGTTGACGTCGTCGTACAGCGACTTGCCGACCTCGGTCAGATGGATCGAGCGGCTGCGGCGCTCGAAGAGTTTCTGGCCGAGTTCGTCCTCGAGGTTGCGGATCTGGTGGCTCACGGCGGACGCCGTGATGAACAATCTGTCTGCCGCATCCCGGAAGCTCTCGTGCTCGGCGACGATGCAGAACGTTCGCAGGCCTCGCAGCGAAATATTCTGGTGTCTGGTTGTCATGCTGAAGCGAAGTGCAGGTGCCCATTGTGCTTGTACAACCTGCAAGATGCGTACCGCTGACAGGCCGCTCGCAAGCCGGCGACGGCGTTTGGAAGCATTTGAAAAACAAGGTATTTTTGTACGGGTCGAATTCGCGCCGGGCGCCGAACGCACCAGCATCGGGCGGCATGGCGAAAGGAGTGCCTGATATTGGGGCAGGTCTCAGGAAATCGCGGCGAACGCGTCCCGCGTCAGGTTCTCGCAGCCACCGGCCGTGATGCGCACATTGTCTTCGATCCGGATGCCGCCGAACGGGCGCAACCAGTCCACGCCGTCCCAATCGACGTGATGTTCCGCGGGGGTGCCGCGCAGATTCTCGAGCAGCATGTCGATCGCATAGAGCCCCGGCTCGATCGTCAACACCATGTCTTCCTCGAGCACGCGCGTGAGGCGCAGGAAAGGGTGGCCACTCGGCGGATCGATCGTCTTGCCGGACTCGTTGGCCATGAATCCGCCGACGTCGTGCACCTGGATACCGAGGAGGTGTCCGACACCGTGCGGGAAAAACGCCGAAGTTACCCCGGTGGCGAGCAAGGTGTCCGGTTCGCCCGTGGCCAGTCGGGATTCGGCGAGCACGGCGCCGAGCATGCGGTGCGCATCCAGATGCAGCTCACGGTAATCGACGCCTGCCCGGACTCGATCGCAGAGCTCCAGCTGCATGGCGTCCATGCGTGCGATGAGTTCGCCGAAGCGGGAATCGCTCGCTGAATACGTCCGGGTGATGTCGGACGCGTAGCCATGCACCTGGGCTCCGGCGTCGATCAAAAACGAATGCCTCTTGAATGGCGGATCGCGATCCAGGTCCGTGTAGTGCAGCACGGATCCGTGCTCGTTGAGTGCGATGATGTTCGAGTACGGCAGTTCGTTATCGGTGAGGCTGACGGCTTCGCAATAGGCGCGGTGGATATCGAATTCGGAAGACCCTTCGCGGAATGCAGCCGCGGCTGCACGATGGCCGCGAGCGCCGCGGCGTTCCGCGAGCCGCATGCAGGCGAGTTCGTACGCGGTCTTGGTTCCGCGCGCGTAATGCAGGATATTGATCGCCGAGTTCGGATTGACTCGTTCGATGTCGAACGCATGTGACTCATCGTCGATCTCGCCGATAAGGATGCATTTATCGGGCTGTCCGGGAAGGTGCCCGGCAACTTCGTCGATGTCGTGGACGACACGGATGTCGAAGTACGCAGTCCAGTAACCGGTCGGCTCGCCGGGAACGGGATTCCAGTAATCGCGCGGCTGGTAGTAGATGAGTCGAGGCTTGTCGCCCGGCGTATAGACGATATAGGACAGCGGCAACTTCGGCAGCGGCACCCAGCCGAGGAAGTGGGCATTCGCCTTGAAGGGATACGATGCGTCATCGAGAAATGCAGTTTTTGGTGCGCCGGAGAAGATCACGGCGTGTGCCGCGCCGGCACTCTCCAGCGCGTGATCGTGACGCGCACAGAGTTGCTCGATGTGATCGGGGTAGAGCTTTCCCAGCCCGGGATTGCTGTCGGAATAGTCGTCCGGCATGGCCCGGCATCATACCGTGTTTCGATCGGCTCGCGCTGTATTTTGGAGCGGGTTCTAGGCATCATGTCGCCCTTGCTGCAGACGACGGGCAGTGCGATGAGAAGACTGGCATGCTTGATGGGGATCATCGTGACACTTGCAGGGGGGACGGTCTTGGCACAATCCGAGCCGGGCTATGACCGGGTGACGGGTCGGGCGTTCGCGTCCCGTTCGGAGGTCATCGCGGTCCACGGGATGGCGGCGACCAGCCAGCCGCTCGTCACCCAGATTGCGCTGGACATCCTGAAGGCCGGTGGCAGTGCGGCCGACGCCGCTATCGCGGCGGATGCGGCGATCGGATTGATGGAACCCACCGGCAGCGGCATCGGCGGAGACATCTTCGCGATCGTCTGGGACAACGATAAGAAGCAACTCGTGGGACTGAACGGCTCCGGGCGTGCGCCGGCGCTGATGACGCTGCAGTATTTCAGGGATCACGGCATCGACAAGGTGCCGCCGCTGGGGCCGCTGCCGGTCACCGTGCCGGGCTGCGTCGACGGCTGGTTCGAGTTGCACGAGCGATACGGCCGCCTGCCGATGACGACGCTGCTGGCGCCCGCGATCCGGTATGCGCGCGAAGGCTTCCCGGTGTCGGAGGTGATCGCCTACTACATGCAGGTCAACGCATCGGCTCTCGAGAAATACCCCGGGTTTTCAGAGACTTATATGCCGGACGGCCACATGCCCGGCAAGGGCGATCTGTTCCGCAACCCGCGGCTTGCAGACACGCTGGAGAAGATTGCGAAGGGCGGCCGGGACGTATTCTACAAGGGCGAGATCGCACACAAGATCGACGCCTACATGACGGAGCAGGGCGGTTTGCTTCGGTACGAGGACCTCGCGGCGCATCATTCGGAATGGGTGACGCCGGTGTCCACGAACTACCGCGGCTGGGACGTCTACGAGCTGCCGCCGAACGGACAGGGCATCGCGGCGCTCGAGATCCTGAACATCCTCGAAGGCTACGACATCAGGTCGATGGGCTTCGGCAGCGCCCGGTACGTGCACACCTTCGTCGAGGCGAAGAAGCTGGCTTTCGAAGACCGGGCGCGATACTACGCGGATCCCGCGTTCGCCGACGTGCCGGTCGCGACTTTGATTTCGAAAAAATATGCGGCCGAGCGGCGCAAGCTGATCTCGCCGACCAGGGCCGCTGACTCTTATCCGCCCGGTGACGTATTGCCGGACGCCGGCGACACGATCTACATGACGGTCGCCGACGATGACGGCAACATGGTCTCGCTGATCCAGAGCAACTACCGCGGCATGGGCTCGGGCATGACGCCGGGCGAACTCGGCTTCGTGCTGCAGGACCGTGGCGAGCTGTTCTCGCTGCAGGAAGGCCACCCGAACGCGGTCGAGCCCGGCAAGCGGCCGTTCCACACGATCATCCCGGGCTTCGTCATGAAGGACGGCAAGCCGCTGATGAGCTTCGGGGTCATGGGCGGCTCGATGCAACCGCAGGGCCACGCGCAGATCATCGTCAACATGGTGGATTTCGGCATGAACCTGCAGGAGGCCGGCGATGCGGCGCGGATCAACCACACCGGCTCGTCGCAGCCGACCGGCGAGGTCATGACGGACGGCGGCGTCGTGCACCTCGAGAAGGGCTTCGGCGAGGAAACGCGCAAGGCGCTCGAGGCGATGGGCCACACGCTCGGGGCCAGCGACGGCAGTTTCGGCGGCTACCAGGCGATCCTGTGGGACGAGAAGCAGGGCGTGTACTATGGCGCCTCCGAGGCCCGCAAGGACGGGCAGGCGGCAGGGTACTGATCGCAGCATGAGCAGGGACGTCTATCTCACCGGCATCACGACGACGGGCACGCCGCACATCGGCAACTACGTGGGTGCGATCCGCCCGGGCATCGAGGCGAGCAAGGACCGTTCCACGCAGCACTTCT
>JBAUVS010000298.1:0-3095 GCA_049583345.1 Woeseiaceae bacterium | reverse complement strand
GCGCACCGCCGCTCGGTGTCGGCATTCCGCCGGGGCTCGACGAACCGCCGGGGCTGGACATGCCGCCCGGGCTCGACGATCCACTGGGGCTGGACGTGCCGCCCTGGCTCGACGATCCGCTCGGGCTGGACATGCCGCCCGAACTCGACGGGCTGCCGGGGCTGGGCATTCCGCCCGGACTCGGCATTCCGCCGGCGCTCGGCGGTGCGGGCATGCCGCCGCTCGTTGACGATTGCGTCTTGCAGCCGGCAACGGCCAGCACGCCGAACGCGAACACGAGCAATGCTCTCAGACCCACCGAGAGACGCCTTGAAATCCGGTTCTCATTCATCGTCGTGTACCTCTCGCCCCATTGCACGCCCATTGGCTTGGATCGACGAATACCCGTCGGAGTTCCATCGGCGCGCGCACGCGCATCGGGGTACGCGCGGCGTCCGGGGCCCCGCTGACTATCGAATGACGATAATACGCGCACGAGGCCCGATCAACACCTCGCGCTGCGCGCCTGCGGTGGCCCCGGTTAGCGCGACCGTAGCGCCCAAGTGCGTGATTTTGTTAAGAACTCTCGCCAAGCTTCGGCCGGTACGGTTTGCGGAACAGGAGCACGGACAAATCGTCCGGCTTGCTCGGCTGGCCGGGCGCCGCGCCGCTCATCCTGCGACTGGCGAGCGCGATCACGCGGTCCATCGCGGCATGCAGCGAGCCCTTGCGGATCCGCTCGATGATCTCGGTGCCGTGCACGTTGTCGGTCAGTCCGTCGCTCGCCAGCATGACCGTATCGCGGGGTTTCAGCTTGACTTCCGTCCCGACGTCGATGCGCATGTCCGCCGACCCCAGGAAATTGGAGACCAGGTGGCGATCGGCGTGATGCAGGGCCGCCCGTTCGTCCAGGAAACCCGCCTCGACGGCAAATCCGGTCGGCGAGTGTGCGGTCGTATGCAGCTTGACGCGGCCTCGTTGGCCGACGACGAGCGCCTCCGAGTCGCCGATCTGATAGGAACGCGCGGTCAGGCCCTCGATGGTCACGACCGTCAGCGTCGTCGCCGACCCGTTGGCGAGCTCGCGGACTGCGGCGTTTGCCGCGTCGATGCCGTTCAGTATCGCGGTACGCAGCAACATCGTCTCCGCCATCGCCGCCGACAGCGCCTCCTTGAGCGCCGTCACCGCCGTCAGCGACGCCCGCTTGCCGCCCGGCAGTCCGCCGGCACCGTCCGCGACGATCAGCACGGCGGCCTGCGGACCATAGGGAATCACGGCGACCGTGTCTTCGTTCGCCGTGTCCTTGTCCGGACACGGGCAGGTGTAAGCCAATACGTCGCCGCCGCCGAGTCCCGCTTCGCACAACTCGGGCTCGGTCGCGCCGTCGAGCAGCAGGATGTCGTCACTCACGTCGCACGGGCTCCCGGCACCAGGCACAGTAATTCCAGAATTCCCGGGCAATGCCCCAGCCGCAGGCCCTGCAGCTGTGGTGGCTGCCCGGCAGTTTCCAGGCGCGGCGCACCTTCATGCGGCACCAGGGGCAATAGCGCATGAACGGCATCAGCTCGCCGCGGCAACGCTTGTTGCTGCAGCGGGCCGTGTAACGCTTGTCCGCAAAGTGGCGATTGGTCTCCGGCTCGAAGCCCGGCCCGTAGCACCAGGCGCAATAGTCCCAGTCCTTCTTCACACCGCGCTCGCAGCGGGGACAAGTGGACGGCATCGATGACTCGGAGCCGCGCGACGGATGGTCGAACCCGCACCAGGGACAGTACTGCATGCTCTCCGCGACCGGGCCCTCGCAGCGCCGACACGTGTGTCCCGTCTCGAGCACGCCGCGGTACTGGCGCTGGAACTGCCGCCACTGCAGTTGACGCCACGACGAACCGTTGCGCGATCCGTTGCGGTTCCGGGACCGCCTCTGCCGCCGTGCATGCGAGCGCAGGCGTTCGAAGGCCGCCTGCATCTGCACCGCGTCGCGATAGCGCTTCTTCGGGTCGAGCTGTATGGCCTTCCTGAGGAACTGCACGAACTCGGGGCGCACGCGCGCGTTCAGCCGCGCGTAGCCTGCCAGCGGCCATTCGTACGGCCACTCCGGCAACACGCCCGAGAACAACCGATACAGCACCAGCCCCATCGAGAACACGTCGGATTGGAACTTGGGCCGGCCCATCGCCTGTTCCGGGGCGATGTAGTCGATCGTGCCCGAACCCGACGCCTTCAGGGTACGCAGGCTGAGCTTGGCGAAACCGAAATCGCCGAGCCTCATCTGGTTGCCGGGGAACAGGATGAAATTCTCCGGCTTGATGTCGCAGTGGATGATGCGGTGCGAGTGGGCGTACGCCAGCGCGGCGAGTCCCTGCCCCGCCAGGTCGAGCGCGAGCGGCGTCGTGATGCGCCGTTCGAGCCGTTCGTACAGCGATTCCTCGCCGGCCTCCATCGCGATCACGAAGTGCTCGTCGATGTAGCTCGCGTTGAGGATCGACAGGATGTTCGGATGTTTGAGCCGGGTCGCGACCTGCACCTCGTGCAGGATCTCTTCCTCGTCCATGCGGCCGTTCAGCTTCGGCAGTTTCAGTGCCACGTGGATCTTCTGGATGGTGTCGTAGGCCCGGTACACGTCCGCGAGCGGGCCGGACGAGATGCGGCCCGTGATCCGGTACTTGCCGATTTTTTGTCGCGCTCTCAGCATGGATTCGTCAGTGTCACCGTACTCTCGCAATGGCATCCGCCCAGCCGGACAGCAGGCGCTCGCGCTCCAATGCCGGCATGGCCGGTTCGAATACCGCGTCGCGCCGCCACAGCGTGGCGATGTCGTCCATCGATCCGATCACCCCGCTCGCGAGTCCGGCCAGGAACATCGCCCCCAGCACCGTCGATTCGATATTGACGGGCCGTTCGATCGGAATGCCGAGTATGTCGGCAAGGAACTGCAGAAACCAGCCGTTCGCGACCATCCCGCCGTCCACGCGGATGACCGGCGGCGACACGCCGTCCTCGACCATCGCATCGACGAGGTCGCGGGTCTGGAACGCCACCGCCTGCAGCGTCGCCGTCGCGATGCGGTCCCGCCCGCTGCCCCGGCTCAGGCCGAGGATCGCGCCGCGCGCGTGCGGGTC
>JBAUVS010000297.1:0-12341 GCA_049583345.1 Woeseiaceae bacterium | reverse complement strand
CCGGCCGCCCGCTCGGGAGCGTCGGTTCTCCCGGCGGCGGCGACCGCCGCGCCCACGGAGGTCATGCCGTCGATACCGGGCATCGACGGAGCGCTCGACAGCGTGAAGGTCACACGCGAATGGTCGACGAAATACTCGTTGGCGAAGTGGCGCAGGTCCCCGGCGGTCAGCGATTGGTAGGTATCGAATAGCTGGTTGATCGTCTCGGGAGTGCGGAAGAACTGCACGTAGGTTGCCAGCATCGAGCCGATGTTTCCCGAACTGTCGAGCTGCGCCGTGAACGCGTAGCGCAGCCGCGATTTCGTCTCCTCCACGGTCTTGTCGTCGACGAGCTGGGTCCGGGCCCTGGCCAGCGTCGCATCGATCGCGTCCCTCACGTCGGCAGCCTTGTCGGCATCGGTCAGCCGCGCGGCGATCACCAGCATCCCGGGGTCGACCTGGTCCGGGAAATAGCCGTACAACTGATCCACCGACTGGTCCTGGATGACGAGTTTGCGGTACAGGTCCGAGGACTCGGAGAAATAGATCTCGGAGATCAGGTCGAGCGCCGGCATGTCCTTCTCCTGCGGCCGGAACGCCGGCCCGCGATAGGCCATGACGAGCCAGGGCTGCGTCGGGCTGTCCCATTGCAGGTGCTCGTACTTCGGTCCGTCGAGCGGCGGCTCGACCGGGATGTTCGCGGAATAATCGCCGCGCTCCCAGCCGCCCCAGTATTTCCCGACCAGTTCGAAGGTCGCTTCCGGGTCGAGGTCCCCGACCAGGATCACGATGGTCTTCTCCGGCCGGTACCAGCGATCGAAGAACTTGTGCGAGTAATCGATCTGGTCCGGCATCGCGTCGATGTCCTCGACGAAGCCCATCGTCGTGTGCTTGTAAGTGTGCTTCGTGTACATCAGGTCCTGCAGCCGTTCGAACATCTTCGAGGTCGGATCGGAGAAATTCTTCAGGTACTCCCCTTTCACGGCGAGCGCCTCGGTGCGGAAATCTTCCTCGCTGTAGCTCAGGTTCCGGAATCGATCCGCCTCCAGCTCAATCACTTTCTCGAGGTCCGCCTTCGTGAATGTGATGTGAAAATTCGTGTAATCGTCGGTGGTGTAGGCGTTCTGGTCCGCGCCGAATTTCTTCATGGTCGCGGTGTAGACATCCGCCGGATACCGCTTGGTACCGCGGAACATCATGTGCTCGAAAAAGTGCGCAAAGCCCGTCTTGCCGGGTTCGACCTCGTTGCGCGAGCCGGTCTGCACGGGAATCTGGATCGTCACGATGTCCGGATAGTCCGTCGGCACGACGATGACGCGCAGCCCGTTGTCGAGATCCCGCATCAGGTAGGGCATGTCGAAGACTTTCGTCGGGTGTCCGCTCATATCCGTGTCCGTCTTCGGCTCCGACTTTGCGGTCGATCCGGGGGAATCGGCGCCGGGACCGCATGCCGCGGTCAGCGATGCCAGGAATACTACGCTCAGGAGTCTCTTCATCACACACGCTCCAATCCGTCTACAATGCATGGGCCCCGCTCGCAGCGGCCCATCGTTAAGGCTTCGTCGTGGACGATCCACGATTCCGGTGACTGAATGTGAAATTGCTTTCCGTATCAGCTGTTCTTGTCGCGCTGCTCACGGGGCCGGCATCGGCACCCTGCGCCGAGACGGCTTTTTATCACGTGTCCGGATATACATCGACCTCTTCCGGGGTGCGTCAGTTCCAGGTTTTGATCGTGTCGGACGACGGCCGGGTGGTCGCGACGGGCGATTCCGCACTGCTGGACGAACATCCCGGCGCCGTTCGCATCGACGGCGGCGGCCACACCCTTCTGCCGGGACTGATCGACGCACACGGTCACGTGTATGGGCTGGGAGAACTGCAGGACAACCTCGATCTCGTCGGCTCGTCGAGTCTCGCCGATGCGCTGCGCGCGCTCGGGCGCTACGCCGAGGCGCACCCGTATTCGAAGTGGATCACCGGCCGCGGCTGGAATCAGGTGTTGTGGCCGGTGCGGAAGTTCCCGCGGGCGTCCGATATCGACGCCGTCGTCGCGGATCGTCCCGTGTGGCTGCGCCGCGTCGACGGCCATGCGGGCTGGGCCAACAGCGCGGCCCTGCAGCTCGCCGGGATCGACGCCGCTACGCCGGATCCGCAGGGCGGAAAAATCGTCCGGGACTCGAACGGCGCGCCGACGGGGATTCTCGTCGACAACGCGATGCAACTCGTCGATTCGTACGTCCCCCCGCCGACGAAGGACGACATCCGGCGCCGGTATCGAAGCGCGATCGCGACCCTGGTCTCGGTCGGTCTGACCGGCGTGCACGACGCCGGCATCACGCTCGAACAGGCGGAGGTCTACCTGTCCATGGCCGCCGATGGCGAACTCGGCCTGCGCGTCTACGCGATGCTGTTGGGCAACGGCCCGGCACTCGACGCGATGAGTCACCCGCTGCACGGCCTCGGCAACGACCACCTGGATATCGCGGCAGTCAAGTTGTTCGCGGACGGGGCGCTGGGCAGCCGGGGCGCCGCGCTGCTCGCGCCGTACTCGGACGACGCGGAGAACCGCGGGCTGCCCTACTGGACGCAAGAGGAACTCACGGCGATGGCGGCGAAGGCCAATCGGCTCGGCTTCCAGGTGGCCGTGCATGCCATCGGCGACCGCGCCAACCGGATGGTGCTCGACACCTTCGACGCGATCCAGCACGGCCAACCCTCGCCGCTGCGCAACCGCGTCGAGCACGCACAGGTGATCGCGCTCGAGGACATCCCGCGTTTCGCCGAGTTGGGCGTGATCGCCTCCATGCAGCCGACACATGCCACCAGCGACATGAACATGGCGGAAGATCGCATCGGGCCGGAGCGCATCCGCGGCGCCTACGCCTGGCGCCGCCTGCTCGACTCGGGCGCGGTACTCGCGAGCGGCTCGGACTTCCCGGTGGAGTCGCCGAACCCGTTCCTCGGCCTGTACGCCGCCGTGACGCGCCAGGATCGCGAGGGTCAGCCGCCGGGCGGCTGGTATGCGGATCAGGCGATGACTCGCGCCGAGGCGCTGCGTTCGTTTACCCTGACCGCCGCCTACGCCGCACACGCCGAAGACAGCCTCGGCAGCCTCGAGCCGGGCAAGTGGGCCGATTTCATCCTCGTCGACCGTGACTATTTCAGCGTCCCGCCGAGCGAGATCGACGATATCCGCGTACTCGAAACCTGGGTCGGCGGCAAGCGCGTTTACCGTGAGAACTCCGGAGAACAGAGATGATCGTCGAACAGATCTGGACCGCCAACGCCTACCGCAACTTCAATTACCTGATCGTCTGTCCCGAGACGGGCGAGGCACTGGCGGTCGATCCGCTCGACTTCAGGAAATGTCTCGCGGTCGCCGACGAACAGCAATGGCACATCACCCAGATCCTCAACACGCACGAGCACGGCGATCACATCGGCGGCAACAAGGGCATTGTCGAGGCGACCGGCGCGAAGATCATTGCGCACGAAAATGCCGCCGGCAAAATCCCGAACATGGATCGCGGGGTCGGCGCCGGCGACGTCATCAAGGTCGGCAAGAGCGTCGAGCTCGCCTGCCTGGACACGCCCGGGCACACCATGAGCCACATCTGCGTCCTGTCGCGCACGAACCCGCCCGCGCTGTTCAGCGGCGACACGCTGTTCAACGCCGGGGCCGGCAACTGTCACCATGGCGGCCACCCGGAGGAACTGTACGTCACCTTCCACGAGCAGCTCGAGAAGCTGCCCGAGGACACGAAGATCTACCCGGGCCACGACTACCTGATCAACAATCTCGGTTTTACGCTCGACCGCGAGCCCGACAACAAGACGGCGAAACGCATGCTCGAGGACTACCGTGACCAGGATCCCGCCGATGCACTCGTCACGACGCTGGCGCAGGAGCGCGACATGAACACGTTCTTCCGGCTCGACAGCCCCACCGTTATCGCACGCCTGCTCGAGCGCTTCCCGGAGATCGGCGACCACCCCGATCCGCGCACCGTCTTCCTCAAGCTGCGCGAACTCCGCAACGCCTGGTAGGTCGGTCACACGGCTTCGGGGTTCGGGGGTACGCGCGCTGTAGGAGCGCTGCTTGTCAGCGCGACCGGCCGCGGGCGGCCTGCCAGAGCCACAGCAGGGCGTCGTAGAAGCCGGCCATGCGTGTCAGCTGCCCGCGCCAGCGGCGACCGTCGCCGTCGAAATAGGCGTCGAGCAGGCGATCGACCCGGTCCTGCGGCAGGCGGTGGTGCGCGGCGACCGTCGCGAGATCGAAGAACGGGTCGTTGTCACAGGCATACTCCCAGTCCAGGAACCGGATATCCGGCGCCGCGATGATGTTCGCGGCGACGAGATCGTTGTGACAGCAGCACAGGTTGTGCGGCAGCGGCATCGATTCGATCCGCTGCAGGCACTCCCGCACACGATCCGGATCGGCGGTTCCTGTCTGCCTGGCGTAGTTGCGGGCGGCGCCGACCGCATCGAAAACGCGGCCGGTCAGCGGCAGCGAGTGCAGGCGGCGCAACGCCGCGGCAAGCGCATCGAGACGGGCGTCGTCCCGGAGTTCTGCACCGGACCATACGGTGCCCTCCAGGTATTCGGTCAAGTAGACGGTATCGGTAACGTACAGCACCCGGTTGGCGAGTCCCTGTTCCGCCGCCGCGGTCTGGATTGCCGCTTCGGCGGGGCGGGCGTTGTATGGCGTGTCCCGGCGTTGCGGGTCAATCTTGAGTACGGCGGCTCTGCCGTCGGTCTCGACGAGGAACGTGCGATTGCTGAGGCCCCCGGCGAGCTCCCGATACGACGCGCCCTCCCAGCCCGGGATTTCCGCGAGCACCGCCGCCGGCTCGCGCGGCGTCACGTGAGGGCGGCCTCGCGCCGCGATCGCGTCCACGCGACCAGGCCGAACGGGATCATGACGAGGTACAGCGTGAACAGCAGCGAGGTCAGCGGCAGGCCTCTCCGGAAGTACATGTACACCGACACCGTGTCGATCACCAGCCAGTACCACCAGTTCTCCAGCACCTTGCGCGCGACGAGGAACGTCGCCCAGATCGAGGCCAGCGCCGTCAACGAATCCAGGTACGGGAATGCCGCGTCGGTGTGGGTCGCGAGCACGAAACCGCTGGCCGCTGCCGCGACGCCGATCGCGCCGAGCGCGGCCGCGTGTACCGATACCGGCCAGGCGACGACGGCCAGCTCGTGCTGACTCGTGTGGCCGGCGAGCCAGACCCGCCATCCGTACGCGGCCATCACGAAGTAGTACAGGTTCAACATCGCTTCCATATAGAGCCTGGCGTGCAGGCACAGGAAGATATAGGTCGCGGTGCTCGCCGCTGCGCAGGCCCAGCACCAGATATTCTCGCGGATCGCCAGCAGCAGATACCCGATCGCGAGTATCACCGCGGCCGCTTCGAGCGGCGTCCATTCGCGCAGCTGCGCGAGGATCGTGTCGAACAGTGCGGCCATTCAGTCCGCGATCGGGTTGTTCAGGATCTTGATGACGAAGACCGCCTTGGGGAGATCCTCGAACGTCGTTTTCAACTCGCGAGTGAGCATCGTCATGACCTCGTCGTAGTCGCCGCGAATCTGCGTGCTCATCGGGTTGGTGACGACGTCGAGGCCCGGCGAGTTCCTGAGCCGGCCGATGACGTCGAGGATCGGGGGGATGATGTCCTTATCGAGCGGATACAGGCTGATATCGACGGCGACTTGCATGGGACCTCCATTCAAAACCTTTTGTCGAACGTGATGCCGAGCTGGCGCGGGTCACCCAGGCGCACGTACAGCGCGTCCGGGAAATCCGGCGGCTCGTTGCCGAAATAGAAGCCCCGCACCGCGTAGCGCCTGTCGGCGAGATTGCGTGCCCAGAGCTGGATCGTCCAGGAGCCCGCCTCGTAACCCACGCGCGCGTTCACGAGCGCATAGGGCCAGGATTTCTGATCGTTGCTGACGTCGAAGTAGAACGCGTCGCGTGCCGTCGCGTCCAGCCGTACGAAGAAACCGGCGGCATTCCGGTAGCGGCCGCCCGCCGCCAGCGTGTATCCCGGCGCGTGGGCCTGCTCCCGCCCGCTCAGGTCCACCTGCGGTGTCACGAAGTCCTCGAACGTCGCGTCCAGGAGTCCGACATTGAGATACCAGTCCCAGGCGTCGTCCGGTGCGTAGCGCAGCGAGGCCTCCAGGCCGCGCATCCGGCCGCTCGCCGCGTTGTCCGTGTAGAAGACGAAAGACGCGGGATCTCCGGGGACGAGCTGGAACGACGTCCGCACCTGCTGGTCGCGGCGACGGTCCGCGAACACGGCCGCATCGATGCTCAGCGTGCCGTCCCGCAGGGTCGCCTTGACCCCCGCCTCGAGATTCCACAGCGATTCGGCACCGAACTCCCGGCGGTCCTCCGGCACGACGCCGAGATTGAAGCCGCCGGCCTTGTACCCCCTGGACAAGGTCAGGTAGCTCGACACCAGCGGCGAATGCACGTGCCGCAACGTCAGCGCACCGCCTGCCATGGACTCGGACGGTGCTTCGCGCAGGCCGGAGCTGTCGCGATAGTCCGTGTTGCGCTGCTCGCCACGCAGGCCGACCGTGATCCGCGTCGACTCGCCGAGCTGCCACCGGTACTGGCCGAATGCCGCGACATTGGTCGCCACGTAGCGGCTCTCGAGCCGGTCGTCGACGCTTTCGGCGTAACCCGAGCCGGGGTCGTAGTACTCGCCCTGGTTGACCGTCGTGAGCTCGTCGACGAGCCGCAGGCCATACAGCCCGAACAGCCAGTCCGTCGAGGTCAGCCGGACTTCCTGGCTCAGCGTCGAGCGGCTGCGCCGATTCGCCGACACGTAATCGTAGGTCACGGGCGCCCAGGAGTCCGGATTGCCCCAGTCGGCATCGAAGCCGAATACGATATGCGAACCTGCCGCACTCGTGGTCGCCGTCAACACCGCGCTGTCCCAGCCGGAGTACTCGGCCTTGACGGACGCGCCGACACTGCGCTGGGCGTCCCTGCCCGGCTTGTCCGACAACGTCGTGTAACCGTTGTCCAGCGCGAATGCGTCGTAGCCGTCGTCCGCGTCGGCATACAGCAGCGCCGCATCGACCTGCCACGCATCGGCAGGCAGCCAGCGCAGGCGCCCGTGGACCGTCGTCTCGTCGCGGCCATTGGTGTCGTCACGATGCAGATACGCGTTGTGGCGAAAGCCGTCGCTGCGGTAGCGCTGCGCGCTCAACCGGTACAGCAGCGAGTCGCCGGCGTTCAGGCTGCCGCCGAACGCGATCCCCGCCGCCTGCGCGTCGTCGCCGCCGGCCGTCAATTCCAGTCGGCCGTCGGTCTCGGCGGACGGCACCGTGCTGCGCATATAGATCAGACCCGCCAGCGCATTGGCGCCGTAGCGCGTGCCTTGCGGTCCGCGCAGGACCTCGATCTGCTGGAGGTCGAACAGCGTCGCGATCGAGCCGATGCCGCTGAAATCGATGTCGTCGATGAGGAAGCCGACCGACGGATTCGGCGCGCCCTCGTACTGCTCGAGTTCCCCGACACCGCGGATCTGGAAATAGCGCGCGCGGTTGCCGTCGCCGGACCAGTTGAGGTTGGGTACGGCGTCGACGAGCTCTTCGAAGTGCTGCACGGCCATGTCGCGAATCTGGCCGGAGGTGAACACGCTGATACTCGCCGGGACTTCGCGCGCCGGCTGCTCCCGCAGCGTGGCCGTGACGACGATCTCCTCGATCTCGTCCGCCGCAACTGCAGCCGTCGGTGAAGTAAAAAAGATTGCGGCTGCGAGACCGAGCCGCGTAACGTCGCCAAACTGCACGATTTCCTTCCTACGCCGGCATTATCCGGATCAGGTTCTGAGGGTTCCCGCTACGGGTCTCAGGCCTCTCGGCCACCCCTGTGACGTTCGGATTGTAACACCTGACGGTGCGCCAGAAGGCGCGCGACCGGTCGCGGCGGCAAGCGCCGCTCCTACAGGTTGCGTTCCACCGGAGTCAGTGAGGGACGGCGGTGGGGATGGCCGCGAAGCCGGTAACGGCGGAGTCGGCCGCCCCTCCGCCGGACCCTGTGCCTGGCTACGGTTCCAGGCGGGCGATCAGGCTGGAGGTGTCCCAGCGGCTGCCGCCCATGGCCTGTACTTCGGCGTAGTAGCCGTCGACGATGCGCGTGAGCTCGAGCCTGGCGCCGTTGCGGGCCGCCTCGTCGAGGGCAATCGCCAGGTCCTTGCGCATCCAGTCGACCGCGAACCCGAAGTCGAACTTGCCCGCGACCATCGTCTCCCAGCGATTTTCCATCTGCCAGGACTGTGCGGCGCCTTTCGAGATCGACCCGATCACCTGCGCCGGGTCCAGTCCGGCCCGCTTCGCGAAATGCAGTCCCTCCGCGAGGCCCTGCACGATGCCGGCGATGCAGATCTGGTTGACGGCCTTGGCCAGCTGGCCGCTGCCGGCCGGTCCGATGCGCGTGATCGCCTTCGCGTAGCAGTCCATGACGGGCACGGTGCTTTCGAACACATCGGGGTCGCCGCCGACCATGATCGTCAGCTGGCCGTTCTCGGCGCCGGCCTGGCCTCCGGATACCGGCGCATCGAGGAAGCCGACGGACCTGGCGGCGGCGGCCGCATGCAGCTCGCGCGCCAGTGCCGCCGACGCCGTGGTGTGATCGACGAGGACCGCGCCGGGCGACATGGCGTCGAGCGCTCCGTCGTCTCCGAGTATCACCGCGCGCACGTCGTCGTCGTTGCCCACGCAGACGAAGACGACGTCGGCATCGCGTGCAGCGGCGCCGGGTGTGGGAGCCGACGAACCGCCGTATTGTCCGCACCAGCGGTCAGCTCTCGCGGTCGTGCGGTTGTAGACGACGACGTCGTGGCCGTTCTCCTGCAGGTGTCCCGCCATGGGATAGCCCATGACGCCGAGTCCGACGAATGCCAAACGCATGTGCTTGCTCCTCTGCAATGTGTTCGCGGCTGAAGCCGCGATCGTGCGCCCGGGTGGCGGTTCGATCAGGCCGCGTCCTTGCGGGTACTCTTCTGCTTCTTGCGCGGATCGAGTCCGATCGATCGCGCGATGATCTCGCGCATGATCTCGGAGCTGCCGGCATAGATCCGCGACACGCGCGCCGCCGTGTACATGCGGCTGACCGGATAGTCGTCCATATAGCCGTTGCCGCCGTGCAGCTGCACGCAATGATCCGTCACCCGGTCCTCGAGTTCGGTGGCGAAGAGTTTGGCCTTGGCGGCATCCTCCGCCGTCAACCGCCCCGCGTTGTGCTCCATGACGCACGCGTCTACGAACGCCTGCGCGACGTCCATCTCGGTGCGCATGTCCGCAAACTTGAAGCGGTTCGCCTGGAACTCGGCGATCTTGCGGCCGAACGCCTCGCGCTCGCTGGTATATTCCAGCGTCACGGCGAAAGCGGCTTCGGCATTGGCCAGCGAGCCGACGGCACTCAACAGGCGTTCCTCGGCAAGGAAGTGCATCAGGTGATAGAAGCCGCGGTCGCGTTCTCCCAGCAGGTTCTCTTTCGGGACCTTGACGTTGTTGAAGAACAGCTCGGCCGTATCCTGGCTGTGCATGCCCATCTTCTTGAGGTTGCGGCCGCGCTCGAACCCCTCCATGCCGCGCTCGACGACCAGCAGGCTGAGGCCGTGCCGGTTGTCCGGATCGGTCCTTGCCGCAACGATGACGAGATCGGCGAGGATGCCGTTCGAGATGAAGGTCTTGGAGCCGTTGAGGAGGAAATGATCGCCCTTGTCCTCGGCACGTGTGCGTATGCCGGAGACATCGCTGCCGGCGCCGGCCTCGGTCATCGCGATCGCAAGGATGTTCTCACCGGAGACGCATTTCGGCAGCCAGCGCGCCTTCTGCTCCTCGGTGCCGAGCACGCCGATGTAAGGCCCGACCAACCGGCTGTGCAGGAACATGAAAAACCCGACGTCGCCATGGCGCGCGTTTTCCTCGAGCAGGATCTGTTCGTAGCGAAAATCCTCGACGCCGGCACCGCCGTATTTCTCGTCGGCCCACATGCACAGGAAGCCCTGTTCACCCGCCTTCTCGAACGCCTCGCGATCGACGATCTCCTGCTCGTTCCAGCGATCCGCGTGAGGTCGTATCTCGTTGATCAGGAAACTCCGCGCGGCATCGCGGAATATCTCGTGTTCCTCTTCGAAAATTCGTCTGTCCATGCGTCTACCTGCCCTCGAATCGGGCCTTGCGCTTCTCGAAAAACGCCTTGATGCCTTCGATGTTGTCGGCGCAGCCGACCAGCCGGTCCTGCAAGGCCGCTTCGACGTCGTACGTGCTGGCCCAGTCCCGATCCGTCGCGTGGCGCATCGCTTGCTTCGTCGCGGCGATGGAGAGTGGCGCGCGACCGGTCAGCCGGCGGGCCCATTCCTGCGCCGCCGCATGCAACTCGGCGGCCGGAACGGCGCGATTGGCGAGGCCGAGTTCCACGCAGCGCGGTGCCGGGATCCGCTCCGATTCCACGCTGAGCTGGAATGCGCGCCGGTAGCCCAGCTGCCTGACGAGTTGCCAGCTGAGGCCCCCGTCGGGTACCAGCGAGATGGTCGTGAACGGCGATAACAGGAACGCGTCGTCCGCCATGATCAGCAGGTCGCAGGTCAGGGCGAGCGACAGGCCGATGCCCGCGGCCGAGCCGGGAACCGCGGCGATCACGGGTTTCGGCAGGCTGGCGATCTTCTCGAGTACGGGCCGGTACTCGGCCTGCAGGATCTCGCCGACGGAGCGGTCCGGGCGATCCTTCAGATCGGCGCCGGCCGAGAAACAGCGTCCCTCGCCGGTGAGGACGATTACGCGGATGCGCCCGTCCGAGCCGCCGAGCTCCAGCGCCTCGAGCAGGTCGGCACGCAGTGCCGTCGTGAAGGCATTCATGCTCTCGGGCCGGTTCAGCGTGATGGTCGCTACGCTCTCCTGTGCCTCGTACCTGACGATATCGCTCATGCCTCGTTCCTCGCGGCCTACATATTGCGGCGGTATTCGCCGCCGACATCGTACAGGGCGGACGAAATCTGGCCGAGCGTCGCGGTCTTGACGGTCTCCATGAGTTCGGCGAACACGTTGCCGCGCTCGCGTGCGACGCGCTGCAAGCGCGCCAGCGCGGCGGGCGCCTCGTCCGCGTGAGTCCGCTGGAAGGATCTCACGTGGCGGATCTGGTCCTGCTTCTCGGCGTCCGAGGAACGGATGAGCTCGAGATTGACGACCTCGTCCTCCTCGCCCTTCTTCGGCAGGAACGTGTTGACGCCGATCAGCGGCAGCGTACCGTCGTGTTTCCGGCTCTCGTAATAGAGGCTCTCGTCCTGGATCCGGCCCCGCTGGTACATCGTATCCATCGCGCCGAGCACGCCGCCGCGGTCGGAGATGCGCTCGAACTCCCTGTATACCGCTTCTTCGACGAGATCGGTCAGCTCGTTGATGATGAAGCTGCCCTGCCAGGGATTCTCGCAGAAGTTCAGGCCCAGCTCGCGCGAGATGATCATCTGGATAGCCACGGCGCGGCGCACCGACTGCTCGGTCGGCGTCGTGAGGGCCTCATCGAATGCGTTCGTATGCAGGCTGTTGCAATTGTCGAACAACGCGTACAGCGCCTGCAGTGTCGTGCGGATGTCGTTGAAGCTGATCTCCTGCGCGTGCAGGCTGCGCCCGGACGTCTGCACGTGGTATTTCAGCATCTGCGAACGCGGCCGCGCGCCGTATCGCTCGCGCATGGCGCGCGCCCAGATCCGGCGCGCAACGCGCCCGATCACCGCGTACTCGGGATCCATGCCGTTGGAGAAGAAAAAGCTGAGATTCGGCGCGAAGTCGTCGATCGCCATGCCCCGCGCAAGATAGTACTCGACGATCGTGAATCCGTTTGCGAGCGTGAAGGCGAGCTGCGAGATCGGATTCGCGCCGGCCTCCGCGATGTGATAGCCGCTGATCGAGATGCTGTAGTAGTTGCGGACGTTGTGCTCGATGAAGTGCTGCTGCACGTCGCCCATCATCTTCATCGCGAATTCCGTCGAGAAGATGCAGGTATTCTGCGCCTGGTCCTCCTTGAGGATATCGGCCTGCACGGTGCCACGCACGGTAGAGAGCGTCTCGCTGCGGATACGGTCGTAAGTCTGGGCGTCGACCACCTTGTCGCCCGCTATGCCGAGCAGGCCCAGGCCCAGCCCGTCGTTGCCGGGCGGCAGTTCGCCTTCGTAGCGCGGCCGCTCGCGCCCTTCGAACCAGGCATCGATGGTCTTTTGCGCCGCCTCCCAGCCGCCCGTCTCGCGCAGGTATTTTTCCACCTGCTGGTCGATGGCGCTGTTCATGAAAAAGGCGAGGATCATCGGCGCCGGGCCGTTGATCGTCATCGACACCGACGT
>JBAUVS010000296.1:0-3158 GCA_049583345.1 Woeseiaceae bacterium | reverse complement strand
GTGACACGGGCTTCGTATCGACCTTTCGAGTCGTCCTCGCTGCGCGTAATCTCAATTGCCGGATTCATCTCCACGCCTCCCTGATCTCGTTACCACGGCGGCGCCGGCACACCGAGGTTACGCATCGTCTTATCAGCTGCTGAAAATATGGCAATCCCGGGCTTTCCAACAACCTAATTTGTCCGAATTGGCTGCTAGCTGGCCAGCGTGAAAATGCCGCTTTGCCGAATTCCGTCAAAGATGAACTGGACTGCCAGTGCGACCAGCAGTACGCCAAATATTCGGCCTATTACATGCAGACCCGTAACGCCCAGGATCCGTTGAATCTGGCTCGCCAGGAGCATTGAAACCAGGGTCAGGAACAGCATCGCGCCCAACGCGGCAAGGACGACGAGCTTCAACAGGATTTCGCCGTCGGTACTTGCCATCAACAGGATGACGGCACTCATGGCGCCGGGACCCGCGATCAGGGGTGTGGCGATCGGAAACACGGCGATGTCGTCCCGGGATCGCGCCTCGAGTTGTTCTTCGTCCGTGGCAGAGGTGCTTCCCGATTTCTGAGCGCAGACCATTTCGATGCCGATTAGGAGCAACAAGACACCGCCGCCGGCTCGCAGCGCGGGCAGAGAGATGCCCAGGCTGGTGAGCACCGCCTGTCCGGCCAGAGCGAAAAGGAACAGGATGATGGCGGCTATGACGGTACCGCGGATGGCAACGGATCGACGTGTCTCGGGTTTGGCATGCGCTGTCAGCGCCGCGAAGATGGCCGCGGCATCGAGCGGCCCTATGGTTGCAAACAGCGTGGTCAACGCGATTCCCGCGGTCTCTATCATTTCGGCGGCATCCGGTTCCAATCCATCTGTCTCAAAATTGTAACATCGGCACTGGCGAGCAAATCTTGAAATTTCAGGAGGTGCCGCGGCTTCTCACGACGGAATCAAGGCACCGCGCATCGGCGCGAGGTCTTTCTATTTCGACCACAAGACGGCAGGGGGCAGGGTAGCAACGCTCCAGCGGTCCAATGCGGCTTTCGGAGAGTTCGAAGGGAAAGCTTTCGACATCGTCAGCAACATTGCGGACAACGGCGGACTTGGCAGGAAAAAGTCGACGGCGGCAAATCTGAGTTTGCCGCCAGCGCAGGAATTCGATAGCTGATTCCGGCGCGATAACTCGCAACGTGCGGCTTGCGGCATCACGGCGGAAACGGATCGGAGAACTTTGGATCGCTGAGAAAGGCGTCGTCCGTAAACGTGTTGAGAAAATTCTCCAGATCGTTCTTATCCTCCTCGCTCAGGTTCAGCAGTTTTACCTGCCCGGATAAGTCGCGAAGCAGAGAATCGAGATAAGGGCCGTCCATTACGCCATGGTCGTAGTGATCGATCACTTCCCGAAGGGTACTGAATCGACCGTCGTGCATATACGGACCGGAAACGGCGATGTTGCGCAATGACGCGGATCGGAAGATGCCCAGCGACCCATCACGCCGCAATGCCTCGTCCAGTACGCCGGGATCCGACGGAATCGAGTCCAATCCGATATTCGCTTGCCACACATTGGTACCGGCGTGCACCTCGTGACAAATGGCGCAATTGTCGTTGTAGATTTCCAGGCCGCGCAACTCCGATGCATTGAGGACATCTTCTGGTTTCGGCGCCTCGTTGGTCATGGGATTCTCGGCGAGGTCGATTTTTGCCTGGTAGGAAATCAGCGACTGAACGAACTGTGCCAGCGCTGCGGCGATTCGAGCGCGGGTAATGTCCGCTGTGCCGAAGGCAGCGACGAAGAGAGGCGGATAGAAAGCGGCATTCTGCAGCTTGTCCTCCACATCAAATGCGGCCATACCGAGTTCGTCGTGATTGTCGATGGGGATGAATATGAGATCGCGCAGGTCGTCCCGTACCCGCATGTCGGAGAACCAGGCCGGGGCGATACTGTACCTTGCATTGGCAAGCGCCATACTGTTGCGGGTCAATGGGATACCCAGGACGCCGGTGTCGAATCGTTGCGACGACGCGAATCCGCGGCCCTGCACATGGCACGTAGCGCATGACACCGTGTTTGTGATCGACAAGCGCTTGTCGTAGAAAAGCACCCGCCCCAGGGTAGCGCCCGCATTGGTGGTCCGGTTGTCGGCGGGCTGCGTGTCCCAGAGTGGAACCACAGACTCGCTGGAAAGACGATAAACGTAGGGTAAAGGCAGGTCTTCATCCCTGTATATATACGGGACGACAGGCAGTGTTGGCAGAGCGGATAACTCCGGTGCTGCTGCGGCGATCAGAAACATGTCTTGCCCGACACCACCATAGTGGTCGCTGGCCTCGAGTATGACTTCCACGGCACCGATTTGATTGACTGTGCCCGCGATACTTGTACCCGAAACATTGAGTTCTTGCGGATCTCCCCTCAACGTGATGCTGTAGGTCAGCGCATCGCCATCGGCATCACTGAACGTGGTGCCGCCTTGCAGGGCGTCATAGTTGACGGGCGCCCCGGCCGTGATGACCTGCGGCGCATTCGGGTTGACGACTTGGGGTGCTGAATTCTCCGCGATCCGCAGAAAAAACCTGAAAAACACGGACGTGCCGCCGCGACCGTCGTCTACCTGGACCTCGATCTCGCTAATACCGGATTCGGTAGGAGTGCCTGAGATGACCGTACCATTGATGGTTAGACCAGTCGGCAGTTCGTACCCCCAATCCCCCTGATTGACGCGTAACTGGTAAATGAGCGGATCACCGTCCGGATCGGTGACCGCGGTGCCGCCCTGACTGACGTCGTATACGAAGGCGTGGCCCGTAGTGAGCTGCTGGTCCGTAGCTGCGTTGACCAGGCGAGGGGAGTGATTGCTTTGCTGATCGGAAGCAGAGTCGGCCGATCCGCCCCCACAAGCATTCAGCGCGGCCGCGAGCAATAACGGTACGGCCCTGGACCGAATTGAGTGGATCACGCGGATGGCCTCGTTCAAGGCACGTGGTGCTTGCACGGCCAGTGTAGCATTTCCGATGATCAAAACATCGGGAAACCAGGTTTATACTCCGCCCTTGGGTTTCAACATATTGTCCGGGAGAGTCGATGAAATCGGAGCCGTGCATCAGAACGTACGTACTACTGGCAGCCCGCATACTCTTGCTGACGGCTCCGGTGCTGGCCCCGGCGGC
>JBAUVS010000295.1:0-1644 GCA_049583345.1 Woeseiaceae bacterium | reverse complement strand
GGTCTGGGCCGACATCGCCCAGGCCATCGCGAAGTCGGGATCCGCCGCCGTCGCTTCGCCGAACGCGGCATGCGCATCCGCGAATTTCAGATTATCGAACAGCGCGAGGCCCTTGTCGTAGGCGGCCCGCGCGTCTGCCGACGCCGTCGTGACCGGGATCTTGGCCGGCGCGGCGGCCTCTGTCGATTCATTGCCGGCCTTCTGGCTGCAGGCTGCCAGACCGAGCAGCAGCGTGCAGCTCGCCAGCACGACGAGATTGGACGAACGGAGCTTGTTGTTCACGATTTTCTCCCTTGATGTTCTTGCGAGCGATTATACGCGCCCGGGCACGGCCGGCTTATAACAAAAGGCCCGGCATGGGCCGGGCCTCTTGTTCGATGGATCGACGTCGGTCAGGGGCTGCTGGTGCCCTTGACTTCCCAGATGTAATCTTCGTGCGAGTCGCAGATTTGTGTGTACAACATGTCGAGCTGATTGTCCTGCAGCTCGGCGACGAGTTCCGTGCGAGCCGCCATCAGCGTGGCGATGTCCTTGGCGCGCATCGTCGCCACGCGCCGGATATGACCGCCGACGACGTGCTCCAGGTAGCCCCACGACGTCAGCTTGCCGTCGGCGACCATCTTGTCGAAGAGCGGCGCATACAGCGCCTTGACGATGGCGTCGGCCTGCCCTTCGCGGGCGTCGCAGACGTAGTAGGTCGAGAACACGGCCGTGCCCATGTCCTTCGACGTCGCGTTGCCCAGCTCGGCGTGCCAGATGTAATCCTCGTGCGCATTGCAGATCGAGCCGAACTCGGTGGCCAGCTTCTTGTTCTTTGCCTCAGCCTGGGGATAGATCTTGTCTTCGGCATCGAGCAATGCCTGGATGGACGGCGCGACGGTGAACATGCCGCGGCGCCACTTGCCGCCGGTGTTGTGCGCCCAGTAGCTGTAGTTCGAGATCGTGCCGTCGGCGACGGCGGCATCGAGGATCGGCTGGTAGAGCGTCTTGAAGATCTCGTCGGCGCGGTCCTGCCGGGTCGTATCGCAATACATGTACGTGCCGTACACGAACATGTCCGCGGGTTCATCGGCTGCGCGTGCTACGCCGGTAACGGACAAAAACAGGCAACCCTGGAGCAAAAGCGCTCCCTTCAACAGTCGTTTCATTGTGAATTCTCCCTCTCCGGGCTTCATACTGGCCCGGTTGCAGTGACGGCATTATAGACCTGCTGTCGACGCTATTCGAACATCCGCCATTCCGGCATGTAAGAAAGGCCGAGATTGACGATGCGCGTGAGCAGCGCCTCGTAGCCGATGCCGACTGTCTCGGCGGATTCGGCGAGGTCCTCGCCATAGGTGATTGCCGGATGCGCGTTTGCTTCGAGCAGGAACACCTTGCCGTCCGGGCGCATGCGCAGGTCCATGCGCGCGTAGCCGGTCAGGTGCAGCGCGCGGTAGATGCGCTTGGCGAGCCGCGCGAGTCGCTTCGACTCGGCGTCGTTGAGGCCCTGCGCCGGACCGGTCGTGATACCGTATTTCTTCTGGTACTTGCGGTCGAATTTGACCTTATCCGTGGCGATGCCCGCCTGCGCCTCGGACAGCGTGCCGAAGTTCATCTCCCAGACCGGCAGCGTCGTCAGCCGCGTGTTGCCGAGCACGCCGA
>JBAUVS010000294.1:0-14624 GCA_049583345.1 Woeseiaceae bacterium | reverse complement strand
CTCCTCCGCTCCACCAACTCCCCACACTCCCGAATCTATCCAAAGCCTAACGCCGGCGGCGAAAAGTGCTTGCCCAGATGTAACCTTCAGGTTATATTCTGTGTCGCACACTACTACTTTTGATAACGACACTTCCCAAAGCGAGGTAGAAGCAATGCCGACCCTCCCGCAGGCCCGCCTGGCCGAAGCCTTCGAACGCCACCGCCTCATCTTCGTCGGGTTCATTTTCCTGATCGGTCTGGGGCAGGGCTCCCAGGCACTCGAGTATTACTACCCGCGGAGCGACTTCGGCTGGATGAACGTGCTTCACAACACGCTGTTCGTGTCGCAGCTTCTCGCCCTCGCGGTCCTGTTCATCTACACAGGCAAGATCCTTGCCGGCCGCTCCGGCGTTTCGAGGAAGCACTGCCGAAGCATGCTGATGGAAAGCTACGTGGAACGGACCAGCTTCTCCGCCCTTGCCATCTCCTGGTTCTTCACGTTCTTCATGGCCACTGCGATCGGCGAATGGACGGAGCCGGATGTCATATTCTACGGCCCGCACGACCCGGCCTCGCTACTCCCGGCAACGTATTATCTCGAACTCTTGACCTGCATTCTGACGCTGAGCTACAGCATCGTGTTCTTCGTGCTCTATTGGCGTAGCAACACGGGCGGCGAAGAAATCGAGGCATGAACGCGGCGCTGAACAACCGCATCCGCGTGTTCCGGGCGGAACACCGGATGAGCCAGGCGGAGCTTGCCGAGGCCATCGGCGTTACCCGCAAGACGATCAGCACGATCGAATCGGGCCGCTTCGTTCCGTCGACCGTCATCGCCCTGCGCATCGCACGCTACTTCGAGGTCCCGGTGGAAGAAATCTTCACTCTCGCCGGGACCTGCTAGACTGGGTGTCATGAACACCCGGCCCGCAGCCGCGTTCAGATTCCTGTTCGGCCTCTTGCTGCTGGCATGGGTCGGCCTGCCCTTTACCGGCTGGCATCCACCGCCGGTCGCGCCGGAGGCCGAGGCCTTGCGCGACGCGCTGTTCGGGTCCGGCTACATCATCCCCGCCGTGTTGATCGTCTATTTGATCGTCGGACTTAGCTATGTGAGCGGCCTGTATGTCGCACTGGCATCGGTCGTGCTGTTCCCCGTGAGCCTGAACATCCTGTTGTTCCATGCGTTCCTGAACCCCAACGCGCACAGTCTGACGATCGCGAGCCTGTTGTTCCTGGCCAACCTCGGCATGCTCTGGCTGCAACGCGATTCATACGCAGAATTGCTGAAGGCACGACGGCAACCGGACTCGTGACCGCGGCCGGCGCCACGCTGCTGCGTTACCTGCTCTGTTGGTTCCTGCTGGCGGTCGTGTCGGTCGCGAACGGCATCCTGCGCCAGGCGACCTACTCCGACACCCTGCCGGAACTCGCCGCGCACCAGGTTTCGACGTTCACCGGCATCGTGCTGACGGGGCTGGTGGTGTGGCTGTTCAGCCGACGCTGGCCGCTGCTTTCCGCCCGGCAGGCTTTGCTGATCGGCCTGCTCTGGCTCGCGATGACGATCGCGTTCGAGTTCGGTTTCGGCCGTTACGTCGCGGGGCATTCCTGGCAGCAACTGTTCGCGGACTACGACCTCACCGCCGGCCGGCTGTGGGCAATGTTCCTGCTCTGGATCGCGGCGCTGCCGTATGTCTTCTATCGGCTATCGCCAGGAGCCTGACGCTCGTCAGTCGGCGAGAAACGCGGCGACACGATCCCCGATCTGCTTTTCTGCCGCCTGGCAGTCCGTGCCGACGTGCCCGCAGATGTCCTCGACCACCAGCGACTCGGCGCCGATTTTCGGCGCCAGCGCTTCGCCGGGCCCGGGATTTACCATGTGGTCGCTCGTTACGCCCACGATCAGCACGTCGGCCTTGACCCGATCCGCGAACGCCTTCGCACCCGCCTCCCCTGTACCGGTCACGTCCTGGCCGATCATCGCCTCGAGCTGCGCGACGTAGTCGTCGGCGTGGAACGACACGCGACCGGCACGCATCTGCGCCATGTACTCCGGCACCTTCTCCGGCGGCAACGTCTTCACGAAATAGTCGGGTGTGAACAGCGTCAGCAGATTCACGTCCGTGATCAGCGCGCCGATCTCATGCTCGCTTGCACCGTGCGCCTGCAGCGCACGGATCAGGTTCTTGTGCGTCTGCCACTGGATCAGGTCGAACGAGGTCTGCCGCGGTGTGCCCTGGATCGGCACCGCCTTGTCCATGAAATCGGGATAGCTGGCAATCCACTGGTAGGTCTGCATGCCGCCCATCGAGATACCCATGACGGCCTTCACGTGACGGAACCCCAGCTGTTCGGTCAACAGGCGGTACTGGGAATTGACCATGTCCTCGATCGCAATGGCCGGCACGGGACCGCCGCCGACGGCGTGGCTGTTCGACGGCGAGCAGGACACGCTGTTGGCGAGCGCGTCGATCGCGATGACGTAGTACTTGTCGGTGTCGGCGAGCTTGCCGGCTCCGATGATGCCGAAACGCTCCAGCTCTTCCGCGGTACCGCCAAACCAGGTCGGCACGACGATCACGTTGGACTTATCGGCGTTTAAGGTGCCATCCGTGCGATAGCCGACCTTGCAATGCTCGATCGCGCCGCCCCCGACGAGCTGCAGGTCGCCAATGTCGGCGAACTGCTGGTCGGCTTGCGCGATGGCCGCGGCCAGCAGCAATACAACGAGACACTTCCCGGACATTGTCACCCCCCGATTGTCGTCAGTTATTCTTCGCGCCCTGGTCGATCCAGGTCCTGATCGTCTCGATCTGGTCCTCGGACAAGGGCTTGCCGCGTCCTTTCGCCAGCGACTCGGGATTGTGCGGCGGCATCTGGATCTCCGGCGCCGTCTTGCCCGCGATGACGAGATACATCGAACTCGAATCGGCGCTTCCCGGTATGACGACTGCGCCGTACTTCGTTCCCTTCATCACGCCCGCATAATCGCGCAGGCTGAAGCCGCTGGCCTCGTAGCCTTCGGCGTTCTTGTCGTGACACTGGATGCAATAGGTCTGCAGGATCGGCTCCACGTCGTGGGCAAAACTGACCTGGCGCTCGCAGCCGGACAGGCCGGCGCAAAGCGCGAATACCGTGACCGGCGCCATCCACGTCGTCTTCATCGTCTCGTCCTCACCGGCAATGGGATTCGACCATACGCCGGACACCCCGGTGCCTCAACTGTGGCTTTCCGAAAGGCGGCCGCAGTCCGGACGTAACTCGCTCCGACCGGTGACTTTTGCCGGCTCGTCGGTAATATGGCCTCCCATGAGCACACCGGCAGCGGACACCGTCCGGCCCACCCTGATCGACCGCGTCTTCGGGATACGCGGCGGCGAATTCGTCGCCGTTGCGTGGTCGTTCGCCCTGTTCTTCTGCGTGCTGGCCTCGTATTACATTCTTCGCCCCGTGCGCGAATCAATGGGCGTGGCCAGCGGTACGGACACGCTCACGTGGTTGTTCCTGGCCTCCTTCGTGGCCATGTGTGTCATTACACCCGTCTTCGGATGGATCGTGGCACGCGTCCCGAGACGAACCTTCCTGCCCTGGGTGTACCTGTTTTTTGCCGCCAACATGCTGGTGTTCTGGGCCGCATTCACGATCGCGGTGGACAGTGGCAGGGACTACGTGTGGCTCGGCCGCGTCTTCTTCGTCTGGCTGAGCGTATTCAACCTGTTCGTCGTCTCGGTATTCTGGAGTTATATGGCCGACATCTACACGCGCGAACAGGGCCGGCGCCTGTTCGGCGCGATCTCCGGTGCCGGCAGCATCGGCGGCCTGGTCGGCAGCGGCGTGACGACCCTGGTCGTCATTCACATCGGATTCCAGAACCTGTTCGGGATCTCCCTCGGGCTGCTATTGGTGGCGGTGTACTGCATGACCCGGCTGCGATCCTGGGTTGAGACTTCCGCTGATGTCGTGCACCGCGAAGCGGCGACCAGTACGCAGCCCCTCGGCGGAAACCCGTTCGGCGGCGCGACGCACGTGGCTGCCTCGAAGTACTTCAGCAGCATCTCGGCGGCGTCCATCATCGCCAGCCTGTTGGGCACCGCGTTGTATATCTTCACGAACAAGCTGGTACAGGAAGCGATCCCGGGCACGAACGAGAATACGCAATATTTCTCCTTCATCAATTTTGCGATGCTCGTTCTTGCAGGATTGGGCCAGATGTTCCTCCTGCGACACGTCGTACAGCGTTTCAATATCGGGATATCTTTGGCTGTGATGCCCGTCGTGTCCATCATCGGTTTCGGGTTGCTGTCTCAGGACCCGACGTTGTTCGCCGTATCCTTGCTCACGATCGTGCGTCGCGGCCTGGGCTTCGTCTTCAGCAAGCCGCCCACTGACATGCTCTACTCCGTCGTGACGTCGGAGGAGAAGTACAAGACCAAGAACTTCATCGACACGACCGTGTACCGCTTCGGCGACATCATTGGGACCTGGACGATCAACAAACTCATCGCGCTCGGTCTCGCCATTGCGCCGATCTCCGTCGTGATGGTCCCGTTCGCCGCGCTCTGGGCCGGCATCTCGTTGTGGCTGGGCCGGGACTACCGAGCCCGCGCGCGACAACTCAAGGAGGCCGGCATCAAGTGACCTGCAGAGGCATTACACGGCGCGAGGCGCTGCTCGCCGCAGCGGCGCTCGCGGCGGTACCGCTGCGCGGTCTTGCCGAGGAATCGAACATGATATCCCGCAAAATACCCGCCAGCGGCGAAGCGCTGCCCGCAATCGGGCTGGGCACATACCAGGTTTTCGACGTTGCCAGCACGGCCGACAACATCGCGACTCGCAAGACG
Organism: Woeseiaceae bacterium; assembly: GCA_049583345.1. Classification (GTDB taxonomy): domain Bacteria; phylum Pseudomonadota; class Gammaproteobacteria; order Steroidobacterales; family Woeseiaceae; genus UBA1847. Next base: position 9,805 of record JBAUVS010000294.1, on the reverse strand, counting down.
ATCGTCGACATGCTGGTCGATTCCGGCGGGCGCCTGATCGACACTTCGCCGATGTACGATCGCGCCGAGAAAATCATCGGCGACATCATCAAGGCCGGCAGCGATCGCGGTGCGCTGTTTCTCGCAACCAAGGTCTGGACCGACGGGCACGATGCCGGCATCGCGCAGATGCGCCGTTCGTTCGAACTGATGAACACGGATGTCATCGACCTGATGCAGGTCCATAACCTGCGGGACACGGCCACGCACATGCAAAGCATCCGCGAGCTGCAGGAGCAAAAGCGCATCCGCTATAGCGGGCTCACCCATTACACGGCGAGCGCTCTCGACGCCCTGGAGTCGGCGATGCGCAAGCACAAGCCGCAATTCATCCAGATCAATTATTCGCTCGCCGAAAGGGAGGCCGAGCGACGCGTGTTGCCGCTGGCGCAGGAGATGGGCATTGCCGTATTGATCAATCGGCCCTTTCAGGCCGGGCGCCTGTTCCGCGCCGTTTCGGGGCGCGACCTGCCGGACTGGGCGCAGGCATTTGCGGCGAGCTGGGGCCAGTTTTTCCTCAAGTTCGTCGTTTCTCATCCGGCCGTCACCTGCGTCATCCCGGCAACGAGCAAGCCTCTCCACATGACGGACAATCTCGCGGCCGGCTTCGGTGCGCTGCCGGATGCCGCGGCACGGCGGCGCATGATCGAGCTCATCGGGTCCCTGTGACGGCGCGCAACGCCTCGTTGCTGCGCCGCCTCGGCGCCATGCTGTACGACGCGCTGCTCGTGCTGGCCCTGCTGTTTCTCGTGACGATCCCGTTCATCGCGGCGCGGGGCGGCGAGCCCGTCGGACCGGGCAACCGGCCGTACCAGTTTACGCTGCTCGTCGCCATGTACGCGTTCTTCGTCGGCTTCTGGTGTCGTTCCGGGAGCACAGTCGGCATGCTGGCCTGGGGGCTGCGCGTCGAGACGCCGGACGGCAGGACGCCCGGGCCGGGCCGCGCCAGCCTGCGGTTCTTCGCCGCGATCCTGTCCTGGCTCCCGCTCGGCCTCGGCTACCTTTGGCAATTATGGGACCCGGAACGTCTCGCCTGGCACGACCGCCTGAGCGGTACGCGGCTGCGCCATTACCCGCGGGAGAGTTAGAGGTCGCGGCTCCTAACGGATACGATTGAGGGCAATCATCGTGAAGAGCGCCAGTGTCGCCGACGGCAACCACGCGATCACCGCGGGATCGAGGTTGAACACCTGGCCCGAATTTGCGAGCAGTTCGCTGGAGAGATAGTACGCGAGGCCGATCACGATCCCGATCATCAGGCGCGCCCCGGCGCCGCCGCTGCGAACCGAGCCGAACACGAAGGCGAGCGCCAGGACCGGCATGATCATGATCGTCGCGGTTCGGGCTATTCGATACCAGAGTTCCGTTTCGTAGCGGCCCGCGTCGAGGGTGTTGCGCTTCAGGTAGCGGATGTAGCTCCAGAGCCCGCGGCCGGACAGGCTCTGCGGCTTGATGAGCGAGATACCGAGCGTCTCGGCCCCGATGTCGAACGACTCGACGGCGCGCGGGGCTTCTACGACCTGCACGCCGTCGTTCTTGAACTTCGTTTCGCGCACGTTTTCCAGCACCCAGCGGTCGTCGTCGTCGATGCCGGAGTTTTCCGCCGTCGTGATCGAATCCAGCGTGTTGTCGGATTGCATCCGGAACAGGTAGATCCGGCCGAACTCGAACTCCGTGCTCACGCGTTCGAGGTGCATGATGACGGGCCCGTCCTTGACCCAGGTCTCGTTGCCGGATTCTTCGGCGTTCTTGCCGGAACGCGCCTCCTGGCGCATGTTGCGCGCGAAGTAGTCGAGTGGCGGACCGATGAACTCACCGAGCAGGGCCGTAAAGACCAATAAAACGGCACCCGTGATCGCCACCATGCCGGCGAGCTGCTTCACGGACAGCCCGGAAGCGCGCATTACGATGATCTCGCTGTGTGCCGCAATCCCGCCGAGTGCCAGCAGCGAACCGATGAGGGTCGCGAGCGGCATCATGGAGAATGCACTCAGCGGCAGCCGCAGCAGCGTAAACAGGACGACCTGCGCGCTCTGGTAACCGCCCTGAATGTCGTCGAGTTCGCTGATGAAGTCGAACAGGCCGGCGAGCGCCAGCAGCACGAGGAGCACGAGCGCGGTCGTCGTGATGATCGCGCGCATCATGTACTGGGTGAGGATGCCGTTCACGCCCACAGTCTCCGGAATACCGCGTTCTGCTTCGCGAGCAACCCGAGCGTCAGTAACAGGACGACGCCGTGGACCCACCACAGGCCGATTACCGGCGGCACGACTCCCTGTTCGATCCAGGCCTTCGATGCGCTCAACATGTTCAGGTAGATGATGAACATCAGCAATCCGATCGCCAGCCGTCCATAGCGGCCGGCGCGCGGCTGCGTCTTTGCGAGTGGCACTGCGAGCAGGCCGAGGATGATCGTCGCGAGCGGGACGCTGAGGCGCCACTCCAGTTCCGCGACGTGCTCGAGGTCGTGCGACGTCACTAGCGAGAAGATGGACATCTCGCGCGGCGTCAATTTTGGCGGATCGAGACTCGGCAAGCGATACGGGATCCCGTGCTCGGCGAATTCCATGACCCGGAATTCCGTGGTTCCGGGCACGCCTTCGTAGCGGCGTCCGTTGTAGAGCGCGAGATAGCGAATGTCCGGATCGTCGGACTCCTCCTGTTCGCCGCGCTGGGCGACGACGACCTCGATGGCGTCGCTGTCCGGGAGTTGGCGCTGCAGGAAAACGTTGTGCAACACTCCGCGCCTGGAAATGCTCTCGCAGTATATGACGGCGTGCCGTGGGCCCACCTGGGTGAAACGGCCGGGTTCAATGCTGGTCAGATCGGCTTCACGGCGCGCTTCGGCGGCAATCCGCCCAACCGCCCGCAGCGATTGCGGCGTGAGTTCGATCGACAACCAGGCGACGCCCAGCGCCAACGGGATGAGCAGCCAGAGCAACGGACGGTAGATGCCGCCGGGACCCACCCGACACGCCATCATCGCCGGCATCTCGCTGTCCCGATACAGGCGGCCGAGCGCCAGCATGATCGACAGGAACAGCCCGATCGGCACCAGGATCGTGAGGTATTGCGCGGCGGACAGCGCGATCATGTCAGTCACCGCGCCCTTTGGCAGGTGTCCGTTCGCCACATCGCCGAGGGTGCGGGCGAACTGGTTGGTGAGCAGGATGATCAGCAGGACGCCGGTCACGCCCAGCCACGTCGAGGCGATCTCGCGGAATATATAGCGGTCCAGTATGCGCCGCATGGGCCCTGATGACTGTTTAACGGCTCCAGAGGAATCGGTTAGACTACCGCTTTTGTTTTGCGCGGGACAGTCCCGGGCTCGCAGGGCGAACCGGGGTTCCGACCAACAATAACAAGACTCTCTTATGGACTATTTCACTACTACGAGTGATGCCTCTCAGCGCGCCGCGGATTGTGTCATCGTCGGCGTATACGACCGCGGACTCGGCAAGAGCGCGGCTCAGATCGACGCCGCGAGCAATGGCCTGATCCGCAAGCAGCTGAAAAGCAATGATATCCCGACCCAGCTCGGGCGCTGCGTCGTGCTCGGCAACGTACCCGGCGTCCGCGCGCCGCGGGTGGCCGTCGTCGGCCTCGGCGCTGCCGACGCCTTCGGTAAGCCGCAGTATCAGCGCGCGGTGCAGGCGGCACTGCAGACGATCTCGCAGACGAGTTGTCGCCACATCCTGGTCGGACTCACCCTCGAGGATGCCGGCGGCGCGGATGTGTATTACCTCGCGCGTTACACCGCGCAGGCCGTCGGCGAGGCGATGTACCGCTTCACGGCAATGAAGAGCGGCAAGAAGCCGCCGGTCATGCCGCTTGCCAGGGTCGGTCTCGCGATCGCAGCCCGTGGCGATGCGGCACGCGCGCTGCGCGGCGCCCGGCACGGCGAAGCGATCGCGGAAGGCGTTACGCTCGCACGAGAACTCGGCAACCTGCCGGCCAACGTCTGTACGCCGAGCTACCTCGCCCGCACCGCGCAGAAGCTCGCCCGCGACAATGCGAAGCTGCAGACTACCGTCCTCAACGAGACACAAATGAAGCGTCTCGGGATGAATTCCCTGCTCTCGGTCACCGCGGGCAGCGCCGAACCGGCCAAGTTCATCGTCATCAAGTATCGCGGCAAGGCGCGCGCGAAACCCGTCGTGCTGGTCGGCAAGGGAGTGACCTTCGATTCCGGCGGCATTTCGCTCAAGCCCGGCCCGGCGATGGACGAGATGAAATTCGACATGTGCGGTGCGGCGGCCGTCATCGCGACGGTCGCGACCGTCGCCCGGCTCGGGTTGCCGATCAACGTCAACGTCATCGTGCCGACCGTCGAGAACCTGCCGGGCGGCTCGGCCACCAAGCCCGGCGACATCGTCAAGAGCCTGTCCGGACAGACCATCGAGATTCTGAACACGGATGCGGAAGGCCGGTTGATCCTCTGTGACGCGCTGACCTATTCGCGCCGTTTCGATCCCGATACCGTGATCGACGTGGCGACTTTGACCGGCGCGTGCGTGATCGCGCTCGGCCATCACCTGACCGGCGTGATGAGCAACAACGACGAGCTCGCACAGGAAGTCCTGCGTGCCGGCATCGCCGCGGAGGATCGCGGCTGGCACTTGCCGCTGGGCGAGGACTACGCGAACCAGCTCAAGAGCAATTTCGCGGACTTCGCCAACGTCGGCGGCCGCGATGCCGGCGCGATTACCGCGGGCTGCTTCCTCGGCAATTTCACCGGCGGTCTCAACTGGGCGCATCTCGACATCGCGGGCACGGCGTGGAAATCGGGCAGGCAAAAGGGCTCGACGGGGCGTCCGGTGCCGATGCTGGCGGAGTTTCTGCTCGCCCGCGCCGGCGCACTGCCGTAGGGCCGGTCGGGCAATGGCGAGGGTCGATTTCTACGTACTGCAGCAGGCCGGCCCGCAACACCGGCAATCCTTCGCCTGCCGCCTGGCCGAGAAGGCCTATCGGCTGGATCACTCCGTGCTGATCATGGCACCGAGCGCAGCAGACGCGGAACGCCTCGACGAACTGTTGTGGACTTTCCGCGACGGCAGTTTCGTTCCGCATCATCGGATCGCGGCCGCGACACGAGAGCTCGAATCGCCCGTGACCATCGGTTGCGTCGGCGACGCCGCCCCGCCTGGCGACCTGCTCATCAACCTCTGCGACGAAATACCCGCCTGCGCCGATGCTTTCCCGCGTGTCGCCGAACTTGTCACCTCCGACGAGGAGTGCAGGCAAAAGAGCCGCCAACGATTCGCCGCCTACCGTGAACGGGGAGACACGCTCGAGACACACAGGGTCTGAGCCGAACGCCCCGCGCAACCGATGTTAAAGTCCTATCAGCCCCAAGACATCGAGCAGCGCGTGTATGCGCGCTGGGAAGAGCAAGGCTATTTCGCGCCGCGCGGCGACGGCGAGCCCTATTGCATCATGATCCCGCCGCCGAACGTGACCGGCACACTGCACATGGGCCACGCGTTCCAGGACACCATCATGGACGCCCTCACCCGCTATAAGCGGATGATGGGCTTTCGCACCCTGTGGCAACCGGGCATGGACCACGCCGGCATCGCCACGCAGATGGTCGTCGAGCGGCTGCTCGCCGGCGAGGGAAGTTCCCGGCGCGAACTCGGCAGGGAAGCGTTCGTTGCGCGTGTCTGGCAGTGGAAAGACCAGTCCGGCGGCCAGATCGCGCGCCAGCTCCGCCGCATGGGCGCGTCCGTCGACTGGAGCCGCGACCGATTCACCATGGACGAGGGTCTTTCCGACGCCGTGTCCGAGGTATTCGTCCGGCTCTACGAGGACGGCCTTATCTACCGCGGCAAGCGGCTGGTCAACTGGGACCCGGTGCTGCACACGGCATTGTCGGACCTCGAAGTGCTGTCCGCGGACGAGGACGGTCAGCTCTGGCATTTCCGCTATCCGCTCGCTTCCGGCAAGGGGTTTCTCGTGGTCGCGACGACGCGGCCGGAAACGATGCTCGGCGACAGCGCCGTCGCCGTGCACCCGGAGGACGAACGCTATCGAAACCTGGTCGGCCAGGACGTGCTGCTGCCGATCGTCGGGCGACGCATTCCGATCATCGCCGACGATTACGTCGATCCGGAGTTCGGCACCGGCTGCGTCAAGATCACGCCCGCCCATGACTTCAACGACTACGAGATCGGCAAGCGGCACGATCTGCCGATGTACAACATCCTGACCGACGACGCGGCACTGAATGACAGCGTGCCGCAGGCCTACCGGGGCATGGACCGCTTCAGGGCCCGCAAGGCGATCGTCGCCGAATTCAAGGCGCAGGGCCTGCTCGACAAGGTCGAGGACTACGTCGTCAAGATCCCGCGGGGCGACCGCAGCGGCGCCGTCGTCGAACCGTACCTGACCGACCAGTGGTATGTCGACGTCAAGCCGCTCGCGGCACCGGCCATCGAAGCCGTGGAATCCGGTCGCATCCGCTTCGTACCGGACAACTGGTCGAAGACCTATTTCGAATGGATGCACAACATCCAGGACTGGTGCATCAGCCGCCAGCTCTGGTGGGGCCACCGGATCCCGGCCTGGTACGACGCGGACGGCAAGGTCTACGTCGGCCGCGACGAGGCGGATGCGCGCAAGCGTGCCGGCATCGGCCCGGACGTCGCCCTGGTACGGGACGACGACGTCCTCGACACGTGGTTCTCGTCCGCACTGTGGCCGTTCAGCACGCTGGGCTGGCCGGAGCAGACGGCCGAGCTCGACGAGTTCTATCCGGGCAGCGTGCTCGTGACCGGGTTCGACATCATCTTCTTCTGGGTCGCGCGCATGATCATGATGGGTCTGAAGTTCATGGGCGACGTGCCGTTCCGCGAGGTCTACATCCATGGCCTGATCCGCGACCAGGACGGCCAGAAGATGTCGAAATCGAAGGGCAATGTGCTCGACCCGCTCGACCTGATTGACGGCGTCGGCCTGGATACCCTGCTTGAGAAGCGGACGACCGGCCTGATGCAGGAGCACCTGAAGCCGCAGATCGAACGCGCGACGCGCAAGCAGTTCCCGAGCGGCATCGAGGCCTACGGTTGCGATGCGCTGCGCTTCACGTTCGCCGCGCTGGCGACGACGGGCCGCGACATCCGTTTCGACCTCGGACGCGTCGAGGGCTACAAGAATTTCTGCAACAAGCTCTGGAACGCGGCGCGCTACGTCCTCATGAACACGGACACGCCCATCGACGGCCAGGCCGAATTCTCCGCCGCGGACCGCTGGATCCGGGCCCGCCTCGGCGCGACGGTAGCGCAAGTGCATCGCCATTTCGAGACCTACCGACTCGACCTGGCGGCGCAAGTCATCTACGAATTCACCTGGCACGAGTTCTGCGACTGGTACCTCGAGTTGTCCAAGCCCGTGTTGCAGTCGGACGACGCGTCGGCACCGCAACAGCGCGGCACTCGCCGCACGCTGCTCGAAGTCCTGGAAGCGCTGCTGAGACTCGTGCATCCGCTGATGCCGTTTATTACCGAGGAGATCTGGCAACAGGTTGCGCCGCGCGCCGGAATCGAGGGCGAGACGATCATGCTCAGGCCCTATCCGGAGACCGGCACTGACGCCGTCGGCGAGGACGTCGACGACATCGAATGGGTCCGACAGTTCATCCTGGGAATCCGGCAGATTCGCGGCGAAATGGACATTTCACCGGGCAAAGCGCTGCCGGTAATCTTGCAGAACGCCCACGCGATAGACCTCGCGCGCGCCGATCGCTACGCAAGGCTCCTCGCGTTCGTGGGTCGTGTCGAATCCGTCACGCCGCTCGCCGACGATGTGCAGCCGCCGGCAGCCGCGACGGCACTGCTGGGCGACATGCGCCTGCTGGTGCCGATGAAAGGCATCATCGACGTCGACGCCGAGCGTGCCCGCCTCGGCAAACTGAGGGACAAGGGGCGGTCGGACCTGGCGAGGTCGCAGGGCAAACTCGGCAACGAGAACTTCGTGCACAACGCTCCGCCGGACGTCGTGCAAAAGGAACGGGAGCGCGTTGCCGAACTCGAGCGGACCCTCGCACAGCTCGACGAACAGCTCGGAAAATTGTCGGATCTCGAGTAGACGACGGAAAATCTGAGCACTGCATCACAGTCTGACGGGCACCGCCTGCAAACCGGTCGGCCAGCCGCGAGGATTTGCCAAAACGCTGGCATACTCGGACCCTGAGCCGGGGATTCAGCCCCGACGAGGAATCGCTCATGCAGGGCCAAAGTTCGCTGGAACAACTGCCGATAGCCGAGGATGCGGACCGATCCGCGCTCGACCGTGCCCGTGCTGCGCTGGGCACGATCATACTCGGCAAGGACGACCGCATCGCGCTGGCCCTGTCCTGCCTGCTGGCACGCGGCCATCTGCTGATCGAGGACCTGCCCGGTCTCGGCAAGACCATGCTCGCGCAGGCGCTGGCGCACGTGCTGGGCCTCTCCTTCCGGCGCATACAGTTCACGAGCGACCTGCTGCCGGCCGACATCGTCGGCGTGTCCGTGTTCCGACGCGACACGAGCGAGTTCGAGTTTCAGCCAGGCCCGATCTTCTCGCAACTCATCCTCGCCGACGAAGTCAATCGTGCGACGCCCAAAGCGCAGAGCGCCCTGCTGGAGGCGATGGAGGAATGCCAGGTGTCCGTGGACGGCAACACCCGCCGACTGCCCGAGCCGTTCTTCGTCGTCGCGACGCAGAACCCGGCAGATCAGATCGGCACGTTTCCGTTGCCGGAGTCGCAACTCGACCGCTTCCTGATGCGTCTAGACCTCGGCTATCCGAACGAGGAGGACGAGCGCGAGTTGATCACCGGCGAGGACCGCCGGGCGATGTTGAGCGGCATCGATGCCGTCGCGACGCCGGCTGCCCTGCAAGCCCTGCAACGCGCGGCCGCGGGCGTGCATCTCAGCGAACCACTCGTCGATTACGTGCAGGCGCTGGTACGGCGTACCCGGGAATCGCCCGACATCGACATCGGCCTGTCTCCGCGCGGCGCGCAGGCGCTGGTCGCGGCCGCGCGGGCGCATGCCTGGGTCGAGCATCATGCGGGCGTCTATCCGGACGACATCCAGGCGGTTTTCGCATCCGTCGCGGGACATCGCCTGAAGCCGGCCGGCAACACGACCTATCGGTCCGCCGCCGAACTCTGCCAGCATGTTCTCGATACCGTGGCCATTCCCTAGCGCCCGGCCCCGCTACACGGCGCGTTTGTCGGCGGCCGCCCTCGGCCGTGCCCGCGGCTGGGCCCTCAAACGGCAGGGTATCGACCAGCCACCCACGCGCTTGCGCCCCGGGCGCGTGTACATCCTGCCGACTGGCGTCGGTCTCGTGTTTGCGCTGATGACCTTCGCGATGTTGCTCGGTTCGATGAATTACAACAACAACCTTTCGTTCCTGCTGACGTTCCTGCTCGCCGGACTGGGATTCGTGGCGATGCATCAGTGTCAGCGCAATCTCGTCGGCCTGGAGATCGCCTTCGCCGGCGTCGAACCGGTCTTTGCCGGCCAGCCGGCCCGGTTCCGCATCGCCGTCACCAACCACTCCAGGAACGCGCGCCGCTGCATCCGGCTCAACATCGACTCGGCGTTCAGCATGGCCGAAGATCTGGCGCCCGGCGAAAGCAAGCTGTTCACGTTGCCGGTTCCGACCGAGCGGCGGGGCTGGCTCGCGCTCGAGCGCTTCGGCATTCGCACGCTGTACCCTTTCGAACTCTTCCGTGCCTGGGCATGGCTGCACATGGACCTCCGCGGACTCGTCTATC
>JBAUVS010000293.1:0-6435 GCA_049583345.1 Woeseiaceae bacterium | reverse complement strand
AGCCCGATGAACGCGACGAACAGGACGACGATCAGCAGCGAACGAAGGTGGTCGATGTGCACGATCATTGCCCTCCGCGCCGGCGGTTGATGCCGAGTCCCTGCAGGTAGGCGATGAGCGCGTCCAGTTCGGTCTTGCCCTCGACGTCGGCGGCCGCCTGCGCGATCTGCTCGTCGGTGTACGGGTCGCCCAGCATCTTCAGCACTTTCATCTTCTTCGTGATCAGCGCGGGGTCGACCTTGTTCTTCGCGAGCCACGGATAGCCTGGCATGTTCGATTCCGGCACCAGGTCACGCGGATTCATCAGGTGCAGCCGATGCCACTGGTCGGAGTAGCGGCCGCCCACGCGCGCGAGGTCCGGCCCCGTGCGTTTCGAGCCGAACTGGAACGGCCGGTCGTAGACCGACTCGCCGGCGACGGAGTAGGGCCCGTAGCGTTCGGTCTCGCTACGGAACGGCCGGATCATTTGCGAATGGCAGTTGTAACAGCCCTCGCGGACGTAGATGTCGCGGCCGGCGAGGCGCAGCGCCGAATAGGGCTTGATGCCGGGGGCGGGTTCCGTCGAGTTCGAACTCATCATCAGCGGGATCAGTTCGACCAGGCCGCCGATGCTGATCGCCAGCACGATCAGCACCATCATCAGGTTGACACTCTTCTCTATGGTCTCATGACGCATCGCCGGTCTCCGTCACGCCGGGTCCATGACTGCAACGGGCATCGGTTTCCTGTCGCTCACCGTCTTCCAGACGTTGTAGGCCATGATGAACATGCCGCTGATGTAGGTCAGTCCGCCCAGCAGGCGGATCACGTGATAGGGCTGGATGGCCTTGATGGACTCGACGAAGGAGTAGGTCAGCGTGCCGTCGGGATTGAAGGCGCGCCACATCAGGCCTTCCGTGACGCCGGCGATCCACATCGACACGGCGTACAGCACGACGCCGATCGTCGCGGTCCAGAAGTGCACGTCGACGAGCCGCGTCGAGTACATGCCGTCCCGGCCGTACAGCCGGGGTATCAGGCAATACAGCGAGCCGATGGTCATCATCGCGACCCAGCCCAGCGCGCCGGAGTGCACGTGGCCGATCGTCCAGTTCGTGTAGTGGGAGAGCGCGTTGACCGTCTTGATCGACATCATCGGCCCTTCGAAGGTCGACATGCCGTAGAACGACAGGGCGACGATCATGAACTTGAGGATCGGGTCCGAGCGCAGTTTGTGCCAGGCGCCGGACAGCGTCATGATGCCGTTGATCATGCCGCCCCAGCTTGGCGCCAGCAGGATGATCGAGAACACCATGCCGAGCGTCTGCGCCCAGTCGGGCAGCGTCGTGTAGTGCAGGTGGTGCGGCCCCGCCCACATGTACACGGCGATCAGTGACCAGAAGTGAATGACGGACAGGCGATAGGAATAGATCGGCCGCCCGGCCTGTTTGGGCACGAAGTAGTACATCATGCCGAGGAAGCCGGCCGTCAGGAAAAACCCGACCGCGTTGTGGCCGTACCACCACTGCATCATCGCGTCGACGACGCCGGTGTAGATCTGGTAGGACTTGGTGAGCGAGACGGGCACGGCGAGGTTGTTGAAGATGTGCAGTACGGCGATCGTCAGGATGAACGCGCCGTAGAACCAGTTGGCGACGTAAATGTGCTTGACGCGTCGCTTGCCTATGGTCGTGAAGAACACGATGGCATACGCGACCCAGACCACGGCGATCAGCAGGTCGATCGGCCACTCGAGTTCGGCGTACTCCTTGCTCTGGGTGATGCCGAGCGGCAGCGTGATCGCGGCGAGCACGATGACCGCCTGCCAGCCCCAGAACGTAAACGCGGCGAGCTTGCCGAACGCCAGCCGGACGTGACAGGTACGCTGCACGACGTAATAGGACGTCCCGATGAGCCCGCAGCCGCCGAACGCGAAGATGACGGCGTTGGTGTGCAGGGGCCGCAGCCGGCTGTAGGTCAGCCAGGGCACGTCGAAGTTGAGTTGCGGCCAGATGAGCTGGGCCGCGATGAGGACACCGACCAGCATGCCGACGATGCCCCAGACCACGGTCATCAGCGTGAACTGGCGCACCACCTTGTCGTTATAGGAATCTGCCGTTTGCAATCGCCCGCCCCTTGTCACGTTATTCGTACGGCAATCCGTGGCAGGCTACCAGCCTTGCCCTGGCAACCCCATACGTGGGGATACGTATGCGCGTGGCCGCCTCCCGCGGCCGACAATCGGGCTATCTCACCACGGTATACTCGGAAATTCCAGTTCTGGCGATGATCGTTTTGATGGGAGCAGACCAGCTGCAGGCCGATGAATCGGAAGCGTTTTTCCGGATTCTCCTCGATTCGGCCCCGGACGCGATGATCATCGTGGACGACGCGGGCAGTATCGTCCTCGTGAATGCCCAGACCGAGGCCATGTTCGGCTTCGCGCGCGACGAGATGCTCGGCAAACCCATCGAGATGCTGCTGCCGGAGTCCGTGCGCGATACACACATACGGCATCGGGAGCAGTTCGTGGCGACACCGAGCGTGCGGCCAATGGGTGCCGGCCTCGAACTCGTCGGCCGGCGCAAGGACGGCCGCGAATTTCCCGTCGAGATCAGCCTGAGTCCCGTCGCGACGAAGACGCACACCTTCGTCTCGAGCGTGATCCGGGACGTCTCGCGCCGCAAGAAGATGGAGAAGGAAATCATCGCCGCCAAGCAGGCGGCCGAACGCGCGAACAAGGCGAATACCGCGTTTCTCGCCGCGGCCAGCCACGACCTGCGCCAGCCCGTGCAGGCGCTGAGCCTGTTGAACGGCGCGCTGCGCCGCACGGTGAAGGACGCACGGGCGCTGGAGATGGTCGAGAGCCAGGAGCGCTCGCTGACCGCGATGACGAATCTCCTGAACTCGCTGCTGGACATCAGCCGTCTCGACGCCGGCGCGATCTCGCCGGACTTCGAGGAATTCCCGATGCAGCGGCTCATCGACCGGCTGGCACCGGAGTTCGGACGGCAGGCGAAGCAGAAGGGTTTGCGCTTCGTTGCGCGGCCGTGCACCGCGCTCGTGCGCAGCGATCCGAACCTGCTCTCGGAGATCATCCAGAACCTCGTCTCCAACGCGATCCGCTACACGGAACAGGGCGAAGTCGGTATGAGCTGCAGTCCGGACGGCGACCATTGCCGCATCGAGGTCCGCGATACCGGGATCGGCATCGGCGAGGACCAGCTCGAGAACATCTTCCAGGAATTCCACCAGATCCGAAGCCCCGGCGGCAACAAGGAAGGCTTCGGCCTGGGCCTCGCGATCGTGCGGCGGCTGGCCGACCTGCTCGGTCACGACATCAGCGTGCAGTCCGAGCTCGGCAAGGGATCGTGCTTCGCGGTCAGCCTGCCGCTGGTCGACGCCGTGCCGCAGGGCGCGGAAGAGACGGCCGATGCCGACCCGTTGGCCACCGGCTTCGAGTCCGGCACGGTCATCCTGATCGAGGACGACGCCAACGTCGCGAACGCCTGGAGCCTGTTGCTCGAGGCCGAAGGCTACCGGGTCGTGACCGCAGAGTCGGCACCCGAGGCGCACGCGCTCATCGAGCGCCTCGACGAGGCCCCGGCCCTGATCGTCTCCGATTTCCACCTGCTCGACGGCTCGACGGGTGTCGAGGCGGTGGCCACGATCCGCGACTACTTCGATCGCAACATCCCCGCCTTCATCGTCAGCGGCGACACGACGAAAGTCGTCAATGACGCGAGGCCGGTCGACAACAGCACCCTGATGAGAAAGCCGGTCAACACCCGGCGGCTGCTTGCCGCCGCGCGCATCGCCACGCGCACGGGCCACGTCCCGGCGGACTGAGGCCGGCCCGGCGGACCGCGCCGGAAATGTGTAGACTCTGGTACCGGACCCGGGCGACGCGACAATAACAAAGGGGGCTCCGGTGACAGAGATCAACCGTCCACGCCTGTTCTCGGCGAGCTGCATCGCGCTCGTGCTGACCGCGATGACGTTCGCATTCCGGGCGCGCCTCGAGACCGTCTTCGGACCCGCGGGCGTCGGCCTCACGCTCGAGCAGATCGGCTACGCGTTCATGCCCGCGTTCTGGGGATTCACGCTGGCGATGATCGTCGGCGGACCGATCGTCGACTTCCTCGGCATGCGCCGGGGCATGCTGTTCGCGTTCCTTTTGCACCTGTTCGGCATCGTCACGACGCTGATGGCGACCGACTTCGAGTCGCTGTTCAGCGCGACGGTGTTCATGGGGCTCGGCAACGGCATGGTCGAGGCCGTCTGCAATCCGCTCGTCGCGAGCGCCTACCCCGACCGCAAGGTCAAGATGCTGAACCGCTTCCATCTCTGGTGGCCCGCCGGCATCGTGACCGGCTCGATCCTCGGCTACCTGGTCATGGACGTCGCGGGCTTGAGCTGGCAGCTCATGGTCGGTTTGTTGTTCGTCCCGCTCGTGATCTACGGCTACTTGTTCTTCGGCCAGGCGTTCCCGGTGACCGAGCGCGTCGAGATGGGCGTCAGTCACGGTGACGCGTTACGCGCATTGCTGAGACCGCTGTTCCTGTTCGTCGGTTTTTGCATGCTGCTGTCCGCCGCGACCGAACTCGGCACCACCCAGCGGATCGAGTCGCTGCTCAGGGAAACGGGTGTGAATGCCCTGCTCGTGCTCGCCTACATCAACGGCATCATGATCTTCGGCCGGGCCTGGGCAGGTTCCGTCGCGGCCCGGATCGGCACGGCCGGCATGCTCTGGTTCTCCGCGATCTTCTCGTTCATCGGTCTGTGGTTGTTGACCAGTGCATCCGGCGGTTTCGTGTTCGTCGCCGCGGCGGTGTTCGGCGTCGGGATCACGTTCTTCTGGCCGACGACGCTGTCCTTCGTCTCCGAGAACCTGCCGGAGAGCGGTGCGTTCGGGCTCTCGATCATGGGCGGGCTCGGGATGCTGTCGGTGTCTGTCGTGTTGCCGTTGATGGGGCGCATCATGGATCGGGCGCCCGGCGCCGAGACGATCCACATCATGAGTATCCTGCCGGCGATACTGATCGTGCTCTACGGCGGCTTGTTCTTCGCCCGGCGCAGGCGCGCGGCTCCGGCGGCCGACGGAGCCGCATGAGGCTGAAGCGCTGCTATCGCACGCGCGATTTCCGCCGGCTGGCAAAGCAGCGCCTGCCGGCGCCGATTTTCCACTACATCGACGGCGGCGCCGACGACGAGATCACGCTGGCGCGCAACACCGCGGCATTCGAGGCCGTCGACCTGGTGCCGAACGTCCTCGCCGGCGTCGACGACATCGACCTCTCGGTGACGGTGTTCGGCAGGCGCCTCGCGATGCCGCTGTTCATGGCACCGACGGCGATGCAGCGCCTGTTCCACCACGACGGCGAGACGGCTATCGCGCGCACCGCGCAGGAACTCGGCACGATGTTCGGCGTGTCGACGATCGGCACGCGCAGCATCGAGGAGCTCGGCGCGTACGAAAATACGCCGAAGCTGTTCCAGATCTACGTGCACAAGGACGCCGGGCTGACCTCGGATCTCATCGCACGCTGCAAGGAGGCGCGATTCGATGCGCTGGCGCTGACGGTCGACACGATCGTGGCGGGCAATCGCGAGCGCGATTACATCACCGGGATGACGACGCCGCCGAGGATGAACGTGAAGGGCCTGCTCAGTTTCGCGCTGCATCCGGAGTGGTCGCTGAACTACCTGTTGCGTGAGCGCTTCGATTTGCCGAACATCTCGAGGATCACCGCGGCGGGCACGAAGGTACAGTCGTCTGTGGTCGACTACATCAATACCCAGATGAAGGCCTCGATCGACTGGGACGATGCGGCGGCGATGATCGCCGAATGGGGCGGGCCGTTCGCCGTCAAGGGCGTCATGTCCGTCAACGACGCGCGGCGCTGCGTCGACATCGGCGCCAGCGCGATCATGATCTCGAATCACGGCGGCCGGCAGCTCGACGGTTCGCGGGCGCCGTTCGACCAGTTGCAAGCCATCCTCGACGCCGTCGGCGGCGACATCGAGGTCATCGTCGACGGCGGCATCCGCCGCGGCACGCACGTGCTGAAGGCGATGGCGCTCGGCGCGACGGCCTGTTCGGGCGGGCGCATGTACCTGTATGCGCTGGCCGGCGCCGGTTATGCCGGCGTGTCGCGCGCGATGCGCCTGTTGCGCGACGAGATCGCGCGCGACATGAAACTGATGGGCGTCAAATCGATGCGCGATCTCAAGCCGTCGATGGTCGCCAGGCGGCCGGCTTGACGGGTATGAGGAGGACGACCATGACACGAAGCGCCGGCTTAGCGGCCGTGCTCTCGATGCTGACCGCGGTCGGGGCGGCGGAAGTACCGCCGGAGGCCACCGAGGCCTGGGAGCCGGTCCCCGCGATCGTCACGCCGGGCGAAGGCGCGGCACCGCCGTCCGACGCGATCGTGCTGTTCGACGGCAAGGACC
>JBAUVS010000292.1:0-23200 GCA_049583345.1 Woeseiaceae bacterium | reverse complement strand
TACTACCTCAAGTCGGCGCGCATCCTCGGTACCGGTCCCGATGGGACCCTCCTGTACGAGATAAGGGCAGACCGCGCGCAACAGAAGGCCGACGACAGTATCGAGTTTACCGATGTCTCGGTCAGATACTCCCCGCAAAGCGACGTCCCCTGGACCCTGAGCGCCGACTCCGCGATCATCGGGCAGGATCGCCAGCAGGTGATTCTGCAGGGCAACGTGCTGGCGGTGAGCAGCAAGGGGTTCTCCGGCGACGAGACCGAGATCGAAACTCAGTACCTCGAACTGAACCCCGAGACCTATGTCGCGGAGACCGACGACCGGGTGCACATCCGGATCGGCTCCCGGAGCCTCAGTGCGACCGGCATGTTAGCATCGCTCAAGGAGAATCGACTGCAGCTGAGGTCTAACGTCAGCGGGAAGTTCGTCCGGTGAATGAGACCATGAGAAGCATCCTGATAGTCATACTCGCGGCCCTGACGTTGACCGCCCATGCTGCGTCCCGCGACATCGATCTGAAGCTGCCGATCTCCCTCGACGCGGACTCGACGGAGTACGACGGCAAGAATTCGATGCTGGTTTTTCACGGCCTGCGTCTGACGCAGGGCTCGATCGGTATCGTGGCCGATGAAGGGCGCGCGACCAAACTGGACTTCGACGACAGCGTGTGGCGCTTCAACGGTCACGTGGTCATCGACGTGGATAACGGCCATATCGAGTGCGACTCTGCCGATCTGCGATTCCAGGACAACGAGCTCAAGCTCGCGACCATCACGGGCACGCCGGCGACGTTCGAGATACAGCGGCCGGGCACCGACGAGAAAACCTACGCCGAGGCACGCAAGCTCAAGTACAACCTGACCACCGGTATCGTCGAATTCTCCGGCGACGCCCTCTTGCGGGAAGGCGGCAACGAAGTCGCCTCGAGCTTCCTCGCATACAACATCGCCGAACGGCGCTTTAACGCACAGTCGTCCGGAGACGGAGACGACAAGGTCAGGATCACCTATACGCCCAAGTCGGAGCCTGCGGCCGGGGAACCCCCGGGGAGCGAGGCGAACGGGGACAAGGATACGGGTGACCAGCCCCCCAAGAGCGGGGACAAGTCTCAATGAGCATCCTCAGTGTCCAGGATATCTCCAAGAGCTTCAAACTCCGCAAAGTCGTCAAGAACCTGTCCCTCGAGATCAAGAGCGGCGAGGTCGTCGGGTTGCTCGGGCCCAACGGTGCCGGCAAGACGACGGCGTTCTACATGATCGTGGGACTGATCGGCGCCGACAGCGGAAAGATCCTGCTCGACGGCCAGGACCTGACCGCCCAGCCGATGCACCGGCGCGCCAAGCTGGGGCTCGGTTACCTGCCGCAAGAGGCATCGATCTTCCGCAAGCTCAGCGTCGAACAGAACATCCTTGCGATCCTCGAGAACCGCGACGACCTGGACCGCGCAGGCCGCGAGGAGGAGCTCGAGACCCTGCTCGACGAGCTGCACGTGGGCCATGTACGCACGAGTCTCGGGATCAGCCTCTCCGGCGGCGAACGCCGCCGCGTGGAGATCGCCAGGGCCCTTGCAGCCAATCCTCTGTTCGTGCTGCTGGACGAGCCATTCGCCGGGGTCGACCCGATATCGGTGCTCGATATCCAACGGATAATCAGGCACTTGTGCGGCAGGGAGATCGGCGTCCTGATCACTGACCATAATGTTCGTGAAACCCTCGGAATTTGCGGAAGAGCCTATATACTGAGTGATGGCAGTTTGATCGCTTCGGGCTCGCCACAGGAGATCCTGGAAAACCACCACGTCCGAGAGGTGTATCTCGGACAGGAGTTCAGACTCTGAGGCACACTGGTCACAGGTCCACTGACAGGCAGCCGCCGGCACGCGGCGCACGCACCATTCCATGCTGAAACCGTCGCTGCAGCTCAAACTCGGACAGACGCTGACGATGACGCCTCAGCTGCAACAGGCGATCCGCCTGCTGCAGCTGCCGGTACTGGACCTCAACGCACAGATCCAGGATGCCCTCGAAGAAAACATCATGCTCGAGATGGAGGACCTGCCGGAAGCACCTCGCACGAGCAACGAGACGACGGCGGAGGTCGAGACCCTGCGCGCCGAAGACAGCTGGCAGGAGCGTGCATCGCACCGCATCCAGGACGGCGGCTGGAATGGCGAAGGCCGTCCGATCAGCGAATTCGCCGATGTCTCGGGCCAGACGCTCCGCGAGCACCTGCTCTGGCAGCTCGAGATGGAGGACTTTACGCCCCGCCAGGCCGTCATCGGCGAGGCGATCATCGACTCCATCAGCGACGACGGCTATCTGACGGTCGATCTCGCGGAGTTGGCCGCGAGCTTCGATGCGGAGATGGATATCGGGGCCATCGAAATCGAGGCGACCCTCGACAAGGTCCAGTCCATGGATCCGGTCGGAGTGGGCGCACGCACGATCTCCGAATGCATCCTGCTGCAACTCCGGCAGCTCGACCCGGCGACTCCGGGTCTGGATCTGGCGAAGGACCTGGCGACAAACCACCTGGACCTGATCGCAAACCGGGATTACGGGGAGCTCCGGCGCAGCCTCAGGACCTCCGAGGAAGACCTGCACGATGCGCTTGCGCTCGTCAAAAGCTGCAATCCCAAACCCGGCCTTGCGGTAAGCCCGGCCGCTACCGAGTACGTCATCCCCGACGTCTTCGTGCGCAAGGTGGACAATCGCTGGCAGGTCGAGATCAGCCCCACCGGTATCCCGCGGCTGTCCATCAATCAGCAATACGCGCGGCTGCTGCGCGGCAGCGGCGACCATGCGGTCCTGAGGTCCCAGTTGCAGGAGGCGCGCTGGCTGATCCGCAGCCTCGAGATACGCAATGAAACGCTGATGAAGGTGGCGACCTGCATCGTGTCGCGACAGACCGATTTCCTGGAGCGCGGCGACGAGGCGATGAAGCCGATGGTCCTGCGCGACGTGGCCGAAGAGATCGGGATGCACGAATCGACCATCTCCCGGGTAACCACGAACAAGTACATGCACACCCCCCGCGGCGTCTTCGAGTTCAAGTATTTCTTCTCCTCGCACCTGTCGTCTGCCAGCGGCGAGGACCAGTCTTCGACTTCGGTGCGCGCGAAGATTCGAAAGCTGATCGGTGCCGAAAACCCGGCGAAACCACTCAGCGACAGCAAACTGGCGTCGATGCTCGCGGACGAAGGGATCAACGTTGCCCGACGGACGGTCGCCAAGTATCGTGAATCCATGAATATTGCGTCGTCGAGCGAACGCAGGAAACGGCCGGCTTAGGCGGGCGGAAGCAACAAGGTTCGCAACAGACTGTCAAACAACCAGGGAAACGCTGATTAATTGGAAAACGATTCGTCATTGCGAGCGAAGCGAAGCAATCCAGTACTTGAAATCAACGAGCTGTGGATTGCCGCGTCGCTTCGCTCCTCGCAATGACGAATTGATCAGAGTTTCCCTAGTAAAGAAGGAGGTCGGTGTCAGCAGAAAGTGAACCCGTAACAGGTGTGCGGACTGCGCCGTCTTTCTCCGTGGACGACATCAGGAGTGCCGCACAGGAACAGAAGTATGGGAGACAACTATGCAATTGAACGTTTCAGGCCATCACGTAGAGGTGACTGAAGCCCTCAGGATTTATGTCCAATCGAAGATCGAGAAGATCGGACGACACTTCGACCTGGTATCGGACGTAAACTGTATCCTCACCGTGGAGAAGCTGCGGCACAAGGCGGAGGCTACGGTACAGGTAAACGGTGGTACGATCTACGCCGATTCCACAGAAGAAGACATGTACGCGGCGATCGACAGTCTGGTGGACAAGCTCGACAGGCGCGTTCGAAAATACAAAGAAAAACTCGTGGACCACCACGCCAGAGAAACACAAAAAAGAGCATTCGAATAATGCACCCCGCCCGTGCGGCCCGACGGCCGCACGGGCACACCCGTCCTGCTCAAATCACGCACATGTTGCTCGAAGAGATCATCCAGCCCGATAGAGTTCTGTGCAACGCGCGCGCGCGTAGCAAAAAGCATTGCCTTGAGATCCTCAGCGAGCTGCTGGTCCGCTCGATGCCGGACGTCTCGAGCGACGCCATCCTGTCCAGCCTGATAGAACGGGAACGTCTCGGTTGCACGAGCCTGGACCAGGGTGTCGCTTTCCCGCATTGCCGCATCGAAGGACTCGATTCGAGCGTCGCGGCACTGCTCAAGCTCAGCGATGCCGTCGATTTCGACTCGCCCGACGGCGAGGCAGTCGACCTGGTATTCGGGCTCGTGGTGCCGGCCGAACTCGACGAGACGCGGCAGGCCGACGTGTCCTCCATCGCCGAACTGCTCGGAGACGAGGACCTGCGCGCGCGCTTGCGCGCTGCGCAGACGAGCAGCGAACTCTACGAGGCCTTATGCGCCTGATCATCGTAAGCGGACTCTCCGGTTCCGGAAAGTCGGTAGCACTGCACGTCCTCGAGGACGTCGGCTACTACTGTATCGACAACATGCCGGCCGCCCTGCTGCAGGCCGTAATCGGCGAAGTAACGAAAGGGATGGAGCCCGAAGCACAAATGCTGGCGGTCGGCGTCGACGCGCGTAACCGGCCTCACGACATCGCGGCATTGCCGGGCCTGATCGACGAATTGCGCGGACAGGGGATCGAGACCGAACTCCTGTTCCTGCAGGCCAGCGACGAGGTCCTGTTGAAACGTTACCGGGATTCGCGGCGGCGCCACCCGCTCGCAACGCGTGGCACCGCACTGCACGCCGCCATCGCCCGGGAGCGGGACGTGTTGTCTGCGATAATCAATGCCGCGGATCTCGTCATCGACACCTCGTCTACCAGCATCTACGAACTCGCCGACGCCGTCCGCGAGCGTGTCGACCGTCGCAAGGCCAAATCCTTGTCCGTGCTCATCGAATCGTTCGGCTTCCGGGAAGGCATCCCGGCCGACGCGGACTTCGTGTTCGACCTTCGCTCCCTGCCGAATCCCTACTGGACGGTGGAGTTGCGGGGCCTCACGGGTCTCGACGAAGAAGTCGCCGAGTTCCTGGACGGGCAGGATCGGTTCGTCGCGATGTACGAAGACATACTCGGTTTCCTCAAACGCTGGATACCGCAATACGAGAGCGTCAGTCGCGGCTATCTGACCGTGGCGATAGGCTGCACCGGAGGACAACATCGCTCGGTGTGGATGACCGAGAAGCTGGCGGCAGCATTGCGTGAATTCCACGATCCCGTTCTTACGCGACACAACCGACTCCGTCGGCAAACACTGAGCGACCAACATCCGGCGTAACGCTGATACACTCCGCGTACATCGGAGTGCGGGGTCCATGGAAGCGAGAGAACACGCGCAGGCCAATCTGAAACTGTTGCGCGAGCGGCTCGACAGCGGCAGCCTGCGCCCGGCACGCCTGATGATCCACAGCCTGCATCCGGCCGAGATCGCACGGTTACTGGAGTCCGTGCCGCTTCGGGAACGTGCCCTGCTCTGGGAGATGGTCGACCCGGAGGACGAAGGCGACGTACTGGTCGAGGTCGCCGACGAGGTCCGCGACGGCCTCATCAAGGGTATGCAGACCGAACAGTTGATCGCGGCCACCGAGGGCATGGAGCTCGACGACCTCGCCGACCTCCTGACGGATCTTCCGGAAACCGTCACGCTGCAGGTGCTGCAGTCCCTCGACCATCAGGACGAGGAACGCCTGCGGCAGGTGCTGGCCTACGACGAGGACAGCGCCGGCGGATTGATGAACGTCGACATCGTGACGGTGCGGCCCGACGTGACGCTCGAGGTGGTGGCCCGTTATCTTCGCGCCCGCGGCGAGATGCCGGACGGCACGGACTCGATTTTCGTCGTGGATCGCGACAATGCCTACGTCGGTTCCCTGTACCTGTCGCGTCTCCTGACGAACGACGAGGACACGCTCGTATCCAGCGTCATGACCACCAGCGCGATGCCGATCCCGGCCCACACGCCTTCCGCGCAGGTCGTCTGGGAATTCGAGAATCGCGATCTGTTGTCCGCGCCGGTCGTCGATGACGACTATCGCGTGCTCGGCCGCATCACCATCGACGACGTCGTCGACGTTATCCGCGACGAAGCGGAACACTCCCTGATGAGCGCGGCGGGCCTCGATGAGGAAGACGATATGTTCGCGCCCGTCGTGCGCAGCGCCACGCGCCGCGCGCTGTGGCTCGGCGTCAATCTCTGCACGGCTTTCCTTGCCGCGGCCGTCGTCGACGTATTCCAGACGACGGTAGACAAGATCGTGCTGCTGGCGGTATTGATGCCGGTCGTGCCGAGCATGGGTGGCGTCGCCGGCAACCAGTCACTGATCATCATCACGCGAGCGCTCGCACTCGGCCAGATCGATCGCAGCAACGCCAGGCGGATCATGCTCAAGGAAATGCTGGTCGGGCTCCTGAACGGGCTCGGCTGGGCGATCGTCGTCGCTACGTTCACCTATCTGTGGTTCTCCAACTGGCGGATCGGCGGCGTGATCGGCGCCGCCATGATCATTAACCTGTTCGTGGCCGCGTTCGCCGGGTTCCTTATCCCGCTGACGCTCAAACGGCTGAACATCGATCCCGCGCTCGCCGGCGGCGTCGTCCTGACCACCGTGACCGACGTCGTCGGCTACCTGGCGTTCCTGGGTCTCGGCGCCGCCTTGTTGCTGTAGGAGCGCCCTATTCCCCGTGCAGGGAGCTGAGGTCGTGTTGGATCCAGCTCGGCGCGAACAGGCGCGGCACGTCTGCGCCGGTGACGAAGGCGACCAGCTCGTCGCGCACCTGCATCGCGTTCTCGTAGCCGAGCTGGATCAGCTGCCGTGTATAGGCCTGCTCGAACAGCAGGAAGCTGAGCAGGCGACTCTCTCCCGGCCCGTGCCCGGAGACGCCGCGCAGCAAAGCACGGATCGCGAACGGCAGCTGCTTGCGGTGCTCCCGGGCGATCTCGCGAAGGTCCTCGCTGGGCACGATCAGCATGGTATCGATCGGCCGCATCCCGGCCAGCGCGCCTGTGCGATGCTCGGGTCTCACCGAATCGATCAGCTGGTTGATGCGTGTCATGCGTTCGAGGTCGGAATAGAGTCCGTCCATGAACAGCGTATCGAGCATGTAACCCGCGATCTGGCCCAGGCTGGGGAACGGCTGAACCGCGTCCCGGGCCGGTGCCTTGTCGGCCGTCTCGTCGCGCACGCCGATAACGAGGATGCGATCGGCACCGAGGTGGATCGCCGGACTGAGCGGCGTCGCCTGCCGCATCGCGCCATCGCCGAAGAATTCACCGTCCAGCCGGACCGGCGGGAAGATCATCGGCACGGCGATGCTTGCCATCAGATGGTCGAGATTCAGGTTGCTCCGCAAGCCGACGCGGCGTGTCCTCGACCAACCGTCGGTGCCCGGTTCGGCTTCGAAGAACGAGGTCGACCGCGCGCTCGCGTAACCGGCGCAGGTCACGGCCACCGCATCGAGGCAGCCGCGCTCGATCGACTCCCGGATCCGCGGGAAGCGGATATTGCGGCTGAGCAGCGCCCGCAGCGGCGAATTGTCCAGCAAGGATCGGGGCGTGCCTACCAGGAATCCGCCGAGCACGATGCTCGCCATCCAGTGCAGGCTGCTTTTCAACATCGTCAGGTTGCCCGTCCGATACACCTGCTGGCAATGGAAGTTGCCCCAGACCCGATCGAGTTCGGCGCTGGCGACGCGGAGCCGGCGCGCCTTGCTTGCCAGCACGACAGAGTTGATGGCGCCGGCAGAAGTCCCGCTGATCACCGAGAACGGATTCGGAGCAGCTTTGGGAAGGAGTTCCGCGAGTGCTTTCAACACACCGACCTGGAATGCTCCGCGTGCGCCGCCGCCCGGCAGGACCAGTCCGGTCTTTATGCTATGATGGCTGCTGCGCTTCATTTCGCGGAACTCGGAAACTCGAGTGCGTAGTTTGGATCAAACGGTATTATAGTGTGCGGCCCGCACGCCACACCAAGGCAGCGACCGTTCCTCCGGAAAAGTCGGATTTGGTGAAATGATTCGTACGCTCGCGATCGCGTTACTGTCTCTCACGCTGGGTTCCCCGGCAGTTGCGGCCCCGCCGCAGATCGGCAAGCCCGCGCCCGAATTCGAACTGCCGGATCAGGACGGACAGCTTCATTCTCTCGAGGATTACCGCGACCAGTGGGTCGTCCTGTATTTCTATCCGAAGGACCAGACTCCGGGTTGCACGACCGAGGCCTGCGAATTCCGCGACGATATCTTCGCGTTCAAGAAGATGAATGCGCAGGTCCTCGGCGTGAGTCTCGACGACGTCGAGTCGCATCAGGCCTTCTCCGAGAAGCACAATCTTCCCTTCCCGCTGCTCGCGGACGTCGAGGGCAAGGCCGCGGACGCCTATGGCGTCAAGACGAAGATGTTCGGGATGACACTCGCGAAGCGGGAGACGTTTCTGATCGACCCCGAAGGCAAGCTCGTGAAGCACTATTTGGACGTCGACCCGGACGTACATTCCAGGCAAGTCCTGACGGATCTTCAGCAGCTCGTCGGCGGCGGCAACAAGCAGGACCAACAGCCGCAGTAGACGAGCCGCAATCCACTGTTCCGACCTTGATGAAGTGCGGCCTCAGTGCAGCGCCCGCATGCCTCCGTCGAGTCCGGAAATCGTCAGCGGAAACATGCGATCGTCCATGATGTCGCGCGTAAGCTTGATCGACGGCGTGAATTCCCAGCGCTCCGTCGGTTCCGGATTGAGCCAGATCGCCTTGGGATAGGTATTGAGCAGTCGCCGGATCCATATGGCGCCCGGTTCCTCGTTCCAGTGCTCGACGCTGCCGCCGGCATAGACGATCTCGTACGGACTCATCGTGGCGTCGCCGACGAACACGAGCTTGTAGTCGGAGCCATACTTGTGCGTGATGTCGCCGATCGAAATCCTTTCGGCATGGCGCCGCCGATTGTCCTTCCACATGCTCTCGTAGATGAAATTGTGGAAATAGAAGTACTCGAGATACTTGAACTCGCTGCGCGCAGCGGAGAACAATTCCTCGCAGATGCGGACATGATCGTCCATCGATCCGCCGACGTCGAGGCAAAGCAGAACCTTGACCGCGTTGTGGCGTTCCGGAACCATGCGGATGTCCAGCAGCCCTGCATTGCGGGCCGTCTTGTCGATGGTGGCGTCGAGATCGAGCTGATCGGCCGCGCCTTCGCGGGCGAAACGGCGCAGACGGCGCAATGCGATCTTGATGTTGCGCGTACCGAGTTCGATCGAGTCGTCCAGGTTGCGATACTCGCGCCGGTCCCAGACCTTCACGGCGCTGCGATGCCGTGACCCCGCCTGGCCGATCCGCACGCCTTCGGGGTTGTAGCCGTAGGCGCCGAACGGGGAAGTGCCGGCCGTGCCGATCCACTTGTTGCCGCCCTCGTGGCGCTCGTCCTGCTCGGCAAGGCGCTCGCCGAGCGCTTTCATCAGTGCCTCGAAACCGCCGAGCGCCTCGATACTGGCGCGCTCGGCTTCCGTCAGCTCGAGCTCGGCCAGTTTCCGCAGCCACTCTTCCGGAATGTCCGTCACGGAGTCCGCCAGCAAATCCTCGACGCCCTTGAAATAGGCCGCGAACAGGCGGTCGAATTGATCGAGCTGTGACTCGTCCTTGACGAGGCTGGCCCTGGCCAGGAAGTAGAAGTCCTCGACGCTGCGCCCCGCGATGCCCTTGTTCATCGCCTCGAGAAGCGTCAGCAACTCGGTTATGGACGGCTTCATGCCGCCCTCCCGCAGGAAATAGAAGAACGGGATCAGCATGGCCTCAGGGCCGGCCGGAACTCGTCCTGCGATCGAGGAACACGAGCTGCTCGAACAGATGCACGTCCTGCTCGTTCTTCAGCAAGGCCCCGTACAGGGGCGGAATGGCCTTGCGAGGGTCGTCCGACCGCAACGCTTCCGGCGGGATGTCCTCGGCAAGCAGCAACTTCAACCAGTCGAGCAGTTCCGAGGTGGACGGTTTCTTTTTTAGGCCGGGCACGTCCCGGACTTTGTAGAACGCGTTGAGAGCCTCGTTCAGCAGGTTCCGCTTCAACTTCGGGAAATGCACGTCGACGATCCTCGTCATCGTCTCCCTGTCCGGAAACTTGATGTAGTGGAAAAAACAACGCCGCAGGAACGCGTCCGGCAATTCCTTCTCGTTGTTGCTGGTGATGACGATGATCGGGCGGTGGATGGCCTTGATGAGCTGCTGCGTCTCGTACACATAAAATTCCATGCGATCGAGTTCCTGCAGCAGGTCGTTCGGGAACTCAATATCCGCTTTGTCGACCTCGTCGATCAGCAGCACCGGCTGCTCCATCGACTCGAACGCTTCCCAGATCTTGCCGCGCACGATGTAGTTGGAGATATCGTGCACGCGATCGTCGCCCAGTTGCGAATCGCGGAGCCGCGCGACCGCGTCGTATTCGTACAGGCCCTGCTGCGCCTTGGTCGTCGACTTGATGTGCCACTCGTAGAGCGGTTTGCCGAGAGAGCCGGCGATCTCCACGGCAAGCTGCGTCTTGCCGGTACCCGGTTCGCCCTTGATCAGGATCGGACGCTCGAGCGTCACCGCCGCGTTGACGGCCAGCTTCAGGTCGTCTGTCGCGATATAGGTGCTGGTGCCCGTGAATCTGCCGTCTGCCATGCTGCTTCCCGGTCCGGCCGGCTGGTCCCGTATCTTATCACTACGGCGCCTACGGCCGGCCCTGCGCCGCGGGGTCCAGCTGCAGCGTGTAGCGCGTCGCGCCGGGCAGGAAGGGTTCCGGCCGGCCGTGCACCCAGTCCTCGTGGCCATGGCAGTAGAACGCGGACAACGGATGACCGCTCTGCCCGGTCGGCATCTGCATCAGTCCGTGCGCCTCGTCGCCGGGCGCGACCGAGAACCGTTCCGATGCGCCGAATCTCGGGCCCTGCGCCCTCGGCATGTCCACGTCTCCGTCCAGCGGCTCGTGCGGCATATCCAGGAACCGCCCGAGCAGCGGGACCGCCGCGCTCAGCGGGTGATCGATCTCGGCGGTGTTGAGTTCGCCCCAGCTGCGCCTGGCGAGATCGCCGTCGTAGTTGTCCTCGAAGTAACGCACGTTCGCCCTGGCCGCATCGAGCAGCAACTCGCGCCAGTTCGAATAGCCACCCGGCAACAGGTGCTCCGGCTGCGCGGTGACCAGCTGCCAGAGAGGGCCTTCGAACTGATTGCTGATGCGCAGCCGCACATCGTCGCCGTAGGTCTGCCGCAGCGGGGCCGTGAGGCCGTAAAAGACGCGGGACTGGACCTCCAGGCGAAAGGCACGCACGAGCCGGTAGCCCACGGATCCGGCGTCCGCGCGCGGAATCCAGTCTTCCACGAGTTTGCGGTATTCCGCGAGCTGCGGATCGCCGGCGCTGCTGTCCCGGTCGAGAACGGCCAGCAACAGGTTGCGCCAGCGGGTGAGGAACAGGGCTCGATCGTCCGTCTGGATCGCGAGCATGTCGGCAGGCTCGAAACGATCCTTCGCGAACAATCCGTCGCGAATCTGCCGTGCCCGTGCGCCGAGGTCGTAGCCGCCGTCGCCCATCAGCGCGAGCGCCGGGCCGTCCAACGTGCGCGCGTTGGCCGTCCAGATACGGCCGCTCTCCGGGTTCACGATCCGCGGGTAATCCGCCGGGTCGACCCAGCCGGTCCAGCCGGCGGACTCGCTCCAGTCGACCGGCACCGTCGAATCGTACGCGTCTCGCCGCGGGATCCTGCCGGCAATCGTCCAGCCGATGTTGCCGTCGGCATCGCCCACGACGAAATTCTGCGGCGGTATACCCATCGTATTCGCGATGTCCAGCGCCTCTGCGACCGAGCCTGCCGTCTCGAGTTCGAGGAGGTGCAGGTTGACGGCCTCGACCCGATCCCCGATCCAGCTCACGGCCAGTTCGCCGTCCGGATACCGATCCCCGTCCAGCACCGGTCCCCAGACGGTCTCGCGCACCTTCAGGGTCTCCGGCGCCGCGCCGGCGACGTCGATGACCTCGTCATAGACATCGAAGGGCTTGTCGCCCTCCGGCGTCCGGTAGCTGTCCGGCGCCGCGCCGGGCCGCAGCAGGACCGCATCCGACCAGTCTCCGTAACTGTTGGTGTAACCCCACGCGATCCTGCCGTTGCTGCCCGCGACCACGAGCGGCGTCCCGGGCAAGGTCACGCCGGTAACTTCGCGGTGCGCGGGCCCGTCGACGACGAGGCGCGCCCGGTAATAGATGTTGGGCGTGGCGAGCCCGAGATGCATGTCGTTGGACACGAGGGCCCGCCCGCTTGCGGTCAGGGCGCCGCTCACGGCCCAGTTGTTGCTGCCGTTGAGCAGCGGCTTGCCGATCTCGTTCGAGGGCGGCGGCGTGCCACGGAAGTTGCGCACCGAAAATGTATCGGCCGCGGGAATCGGCAACGCCGGCCGGGGATTGCCCATCAACGGAGCGTCCCAGGAGGTTCCTTGCGGATACATCCACGCGAATACCTCGGGAGGCAGCACCCGTTTCGCGAGCCCTCGCCGTATGTCCCGCCTCGCCCACGCGTCATTCAGCTGCACGAACATCGCGTAGACCACGAGCACCGAGTCTTCAGGCCGCCACGGCTCGGGCTCGGCCCGGAGCAGGTAGTATTCGAAGGGTTTCGCGGCCAGGCTCGCGAGCCCCGCATTGACGCCCCGGGCGTAGGCCTCGAGCAGCCCGGCCTCGGCCGGCGGCAGAGCCTCGACGACCCGTTGCGCGCGGCGGCGGAACCGGTGCAGGCGGTAGTGCCGGTCCGATGGCAGTGCAACCTTGCCAACCACGGCCGAGAGTTCGCCGGCGGCCTTGCGGCGGATCATGTCCATCTGGAAGAAGCGGTCCTGACCATGTGCGAAGCCCGTGGCAAACGCCAGGTCTGCGCGGCTCCGTGCAGTGATCGTCGGGATGCCCGCGGCATCGCGCTCGATCGTTGCCGGCGCCGCGATGCCGGCAAGCGTCACGGTGCCGTCAAGCTCGGGCAGACTCGCGCGCAATGTCAGCCAGGCGGCGGCGAAGACCAGGACGAGCGCCGCCGACACGCCCGCGAGCAGCCGGGCCGCCCAGCGCTTCATCGGGGCCTACTCCGCACGCGTGACTTTCAGTATCTTCATCGCGTTGGTGTTGCCCGAGATACCTTCCTGGTCGCCCTTGGTGAAGATGACGAGATTGCCCTCCTCGACCAGCTTGTTCGACAGCAGGGTCGAGAAGATTTCCGCGTAGAGCCGGTTGCGGTCGGTCACCGCGAGTTCGAACTTGACCGGGTAGACGCCCCGGTATAACGCGACGCGCCGTCCGGTCGCCGCATAGGGCGTGAACGCGTAGATGGGAATATCCGAACGTACACGCGACATCCAGCGCGTCGTCGCTCCGGATTCGGTGAGCGCAACGATCGCCTTCACGGGCATGTGGTTCGCGGTATACATCGCCGCCATGGCGATCGCTTCGTCGACCTTCTCGAACTTGTCGCTGGTGCGGGTACTCGTGCGCCCCGTCGGATGCGGAAACTTCTCCGCTCCGACGCAGACGTTGCTCATCGCCTTGACTGCCTCTACAGGAAAGGAGCCCACGGCGGTCTCCCCCGACAGCATGACGGCGTCGGTACCATCGATCACCGCGTTGGCGACGTCCGATACCTCGGCTCGTGTCGGGATGGGGTTCTGGATCATCGACTCCATCATCTGGGTCGCGGTGATCGCGATCTTGTAGTTCGCGCGCGCCTTGCGGATAAGGTTTTTCTGGATACCGATCAGCTGCGCATAACCCATCTCTACGCCGAGATCGCCGCGCGCGACCATGATGACGTCGGACTCCTCGATGATCGAGTCGATTCTGTCGACGGCTTCGGTACGTTCGATCTTGGCGACGATCGAACCCTTGCCTCCGGCTTCCCGGAACAGGCGCCGCGCCTCGACCACGTCGGCACTGCTGCGAACGAACGACACGGCCAGGAAATCCATCTCCAGTTCCGCGGCGAGCTTGATATTCGCGCGGTCGATGTCGGTGAGGGCCTCTGCCGACAGCCCGCCGCCCTTGCGATTGATGCCCTTGTGATCGGACAGGATGCCGCCGTTGACGACGGTTGTATGGATCCGTGTGCCGTCGACGCGATCGACGGCGAGCGTGATCATGCCGTCATTCAGCAACAGGATATCGCCCGGATGGACATCCTTGTGCAAGGAATCGAGCGCGACACCGACGCCTTCCTTGGAACCTTCTTCCAGGCCGAGCGTGCTGTCGAGGAAGAACGGGTCTCCGTCGGCGAGCACGACGCTGCCGTGGCGGAAGCGACGGATGCGTATCTTCGGGCCCTGCAGATCACCCATCAGGCCGACATCGCGTCCACATTCCGCGGCCGCGTCGCGCAGCGCCTTCGCGCGCCGCCGATGCTCGTCCTGGTCCCCGTGAGAAAAATTCAGTCTCGCGACGTCGAGCCCGGCGCGGATCATATCGCGCAATTTTGCGATGTCGTCGGACGCCGGCCCCAGCGTAGCAACGATCTTGGTTCGTCTCAGCATGGCCGAGATTATTGCACAGGGCCGAACATGCCGCGCCAGGAATTGACTTCATTGCCTTACAACGGCTATCCGATTGGCGTTAATCTTCAACACTCGGACTGACACCGGAGCATTGCTTGGATCGTCGACGTTTCATGATGAGCCTGGCCGCCGCAGCGGCTACTCCGGCATTGGCGGTGCAGGACCGTGCTCCGGACCCCCGCTTCGGGCCATTGCGGGCGGACCCGGACGCGATCTTCGATCTGCCGGACGGTTTCCACTACGAAATCGTGTCGAGGGCCGGAACGGAAATGAGCGACGGCCTCCGCGTTCCCCACGCGCACGATGGCATGGCCGCTTTCCCGGGAGACGGCGGACGCGTGATCCTCGTCTGCAATCACGAACTCGCGACCCATCAATTCGACCAGAGCGCGTTCGCGCCATCCTTTGACGCCGTGCCGCAAGCGATCCGGGACCGTCTCTACGATCGCGGCGACGACAAGACGCCCTGTAATGGTGCGACGACGACGACGATCTGGAACTCGCAAACCCGGACGACCGAGCGCCAGTACCTGAGCCTCGCCGGTACCGAGCTGAACTGCTCCGGCGGCCGCACGCCTTGGGGATCCTGGCTATCCTGCGAGGAGTGCTTCACGTGGGAAGGCATCGGCTTCGGCGGAGCCAGAATCCTGCATCGGGACAGGCCGCACGGCTACGTGTTCGAGGTGCCGTCCCGCCACGACGGACTCGTCGACCCGGTCCCGCTGCATGCGCTGGGCCGGTTCGAGCACGAGGCCGCCGCCGTGCACGAGGCCAGCGGCGTCGTCTATCTGACAGAGGACAAGCACTACAGCCTGCTGTACCGTTTCCTGCCCGACGTACCCGGCAGGCTCGCCGAAGGCGGCCGCCTGCAGGCGCTGGCGATCGAGGGCAGGCCGTCGCTCGAGACGCACAACTGGTCGCACCGGCCGGCGATCCGTCCGGGACAATCTCTCCCCGTCCGCTGGGTCGACCTGGACGACGTGGACGGCGCGGCGAATGACTTGCGCAAGCGCGGCGCGGCGCTGGGCGCCGCGACCTTTGCCCGCGGCGAAGGTCTCACTGCTGCGGGCGACGACATCGTCTTCACCTGCACGATCGGCGGGCGTTTCCGACTCGGCCAGGTATTCGCCTACCGCACGAGTCCGCATGAAGGCGCGCCCGGGGCAACGGACGCAACAGGGCGATTGACGCTGATCGCCGAGTCGGCACCCGAATCGATACTGCACAACGCCGATAACCTGACCATGGCACCCTGGGGCGACCTGATCGTCTGCGAGGACACCGCCGATCACTGCGGACTGGTCGGGATCCGGCCCGACGGCAGCCTGTACGAACTCGCCGACAATGCGTATTCCGGCTCGGAACTCTCCGGCGTCTGTTTCTCGCCGGACGGCAAGACGATGTTCGTCAACATCCAGTATCCGGGCACGACCCTCGCCATTACGGGCCCGTTCCCCGCGTAGCACGTCACACGGGACGATCAGCCGGCGGCGCGTTTCTCCAGGATCTCGACGGCCGGCAGCTTCTTGCCCTCGACGAACTCCAGGAAAGCGCCGCCGCCGGTCGAGATGTAGGAGATGCCGTCGCGCACGCCGTATTTGTCGATGGCGGCGAGCGTGTCGCCGCCGCCGGCAACCGAGAACGCGTCGCTTGCCGCGATGGCTTGGGCGATGACCCGTGTGCCTTCGCCGAAGGCGTCGAACTCGAAGACGCCGACCGGTCCGTTCCAGATGATCGTCCCGGCGTCGGCGAGGATGGCGGCGAAATGCCTGGCTGTCTGTGGACCGATATCCAGAATGAGTTCGTCGTCCGCCACCCCGGCTACGGGCTTCGTGACGGGCCTGGCGTCCGCCGAGAATTCCTTGCCGACGACGACGTCGTCCGGCATCGGGATTTCGGCCCGGCCCTCGCCATCGGCGGCGAGCGTGCGTGCCGTGTCGAGCATGTCGGCCTCGTACAGCGACTTGCCGACTTCGTTGCCTGCGGCCGCGATGAACGTATTGGCGATGCCGCCGCCGACGATCATCGTGTCGACGAGGCCCGCGAGCGTGTCGAGCACCGTCAGCTTCGTCGAGACCTTGGAGCCGCCGACGACGGCGACCAGCGGCCGGGCCGGATCGGTGAGCGCCTTACCCAGCGCTTCGAGCTCGGCCGCGAGCAGCGGGCCGGCGCAGGCCACAGGCGCGTATTCGGCGACGCCGTAGGTGCTGGCCTGGGCCCGGTGCGCGGTGCCGAACGCATCCATAACGAACACGTCGCAGAGCGCGGCCATTTTCTTCGCCAGGGTCGCATCGCAGGCTTTCTCGCCGGCGAGGAAGCGGACGTTTTCGCACAGGACGAGCTCGCCCGGCTCGACGTCGACACCGTCGATCCAGTCAGTGACCAGCGGCACGCTCCTGCCGAGCAGCTCTCCGAGCCGATCCGCAACCGGCTTGAGCGAGAAGGCCGGCTCCGGCTGGCCTTCCTTGGGCCGGCCGAGATGTGAGACGAGCATGACGGCCGCGTTCGCGGCCAGCGCGGCCTGGATGGTAGGCAGCGCCGCGACGATGCGCGCGTCGGATGTGACGACGCCGTCGGCGACCGGCACGTTGAGGTCTTCACGGATCAATAGCCGCTTGCCCGACAGCTCGAGGTCGGTCATTCGGATTACAGACATGGCATGCCTCCTTGCAGGCAGACCTACTTCGCGTTGAAGAGCGCCTTCGTGGTATCGAGCATGCGATTGGAGAAACCCCATTCGTTGTCGTACCACGAGATGACCTTCACCAACGTGCCCTCCATGACGCGCGTCAGGCCGGCGTCGAAAATCGCCGATGCCGGATTATGGTTGAAGTCGACGGACACGAGCGGTTCGTCGTTGTAAGCCAGGATACCCTTGAGCCCGCCCGTCGAAGCTGCGGCCATGATGGCGTTGATCTCGTCGACGCTCGTCGCGCGTTCGGCGACGAAGGTGAGGTCGACCGCGGAGACGTTAATCGTCGGCACGCGCATCGAGAATCCGTCGAGCTTGCCGTTCAGGTCCGGCAGGACGAGTCCGACGGCAGCGGCAGCACCGGTCTTGGTCGGGATCTGCGACATCGTCGCGGAACGCGCGCGACGCAGGTCCTTGTGGTAAACGTCCGTCAGTACCTGGTCGTTCGTGTAGGCGTGGATTGTCGTCATGAGCCCGTGCTTGACGCCGATCTTCTCGTGCAGCGGCTTCACGGTCGGCGCGAGGCAATTCGTGGTGCAGGACGCATTCGATATGACCACGTCGCTGGCCCTCAGCGTGTCGTCGTTGACACCGAAGACGATCGTATTGTCCACGTCCTTGCCGCCGGGGGCCGAGATCACGACCTTCTTAGCGCCGGCTTCGACGTGCTTGATGGCCGCTTCCCGAGTGCGGAACAGGCCCGTGCATTCGAGCACGACATCGACGCCGAGCTCCTTCCATGGCAGCTTGGCGGGGTCGCGCTCGGCGAGCACCTTCATGCGATCGCCGTTGACGACGATGTCGTCGCCGTCGACCTCGACGGTACCCCGGAACGGCCCGTGCGCCGTGTCATGCCGGGTCAGGTGTGCGTTGGTCGCGGCATCGCCGAGATCGTTGATCGCAACGATGTCGAACTCCGAGCGTCGGTCGTATTCGTGCACTGCCCGCACGATGTTGCGGCCGATCCGTCCATAGCCGTTGATGCCAACCTTGATACTCATTGTGTTCTCCTGGTGTTGGTCTATTTCTCTGGGAGTAATTCCCTGGCCGCTGCGACGACATGCGCCGTCGTGAAGCCGAAGTGTTCGAACAGCGCTTCCGCGGGCGCCGATTCGCCGAAGCGGTCGATGCCGATGACCCGCCCGCCGGATCCGGCGTACCGCCACCATCCGTCCGTCACGCCCGCCTCGATGGCGACCCGCGCCGCGACCGTTGCCGGCAGTACGGACTCGCGATATTCCGCGTCCTGCGCGTCGAAGAGATCGGTGCAGGGCATGGAGACGACGCGCGCACCGATGTCCGCGGCCTCGAGTTCCGCGGCCGCCGACATCGCCAGAGCCACTTCCGAGCCGGTGGCGATCAGGATCACATCGGGTGTCCCGTCCGTATCGCGCAGTATGTAACCGCCGCGCCGGATCGCGGCGATGCAAGCGCCGTCGCGTGTCTGGTGCGGGAGTCCCTGGCGCGTCAGGACGAGGCTGGTGGGGCCGTCGCGACGCTCGATCGCGTCCCGCCAGGCGACGGCCGTCTCCACGGTGTCGCAGGGTCGCCAGAGTCGCATGTTCGGAATAAGCCGCAGCGAGGCGACGTGTTCGATGGGCTGGTGCGTCGGTCCGTCCTCGCCGAGTCCGATCGAGTCGTGCGTATAGACGAGGATGTTCCGGATCGCCATCAATGCCGCCATGCGGACCGCGTTGCGCGCGTAGTCCGAGAACGTCAGGAACGTTCCGGCGTAAGGGATGAGTCCGCCGTGCAGCGCGATGCCGCTGCAGATCGCCGTCATGCCGAATTCGCGGACGCCGAAATTGATGTAGTTGCCGCCGGCATCGTCACCGGTCACCACGACCGAGCCGGAATGCCTGGTCAGGTTGGAGCCGGTCAGGTCGGCAGAGCCGCCGGCAAGCTCGGGCAGTAACGGCGCAAACGCGTTGAGCGCGACGAGCGATGCCTTGCGCGTCGCCACGTCGCCGGCCGCCTCGTCGATGCTCGCGATGGCTGCTTCGGCGCCGGCCTCCCAGCCGGCCGGGAGTTCGCCGCTCATTCGGCGCGAGAACTCGGCGGCGAGTTCCGGATCGTGTGCCCGGTACTTGGCGAAAGCCTCCTGCCAGGCTTTCTCCGCGGCCGCGCCGCGGGCACGAGCGTCCCAGGCCGCGGCGATCTCGGCCGGAATTTCGAACGGCGCCGAGGTCCAGCCGAGTTCCTTGCGGGCCGCGGCGACCTCGTCCGGACCGAGCGCCGCACCGTGCACCGCCTCCGTCCCCTGCTTGTTGGGTGCGCCGAAGCCGATGATCGTCTTGCAGCAGATCAGGGTGGGCCGTGCGACTTCCGCGAGCGCCGCATCGATGGCGGCCGCGACGGCAGCACTGTCGTGGCCGTCGACGCCGGCGATCACCTGCCAGCCGTAAGCCTCGAAGCGCAGCGCCGTGTCGTCGGTGAACCAGCCCTCGACCTCGCCGTCGATCGAGATGCCGTTGTCGTCGTAGAAAGCGATGAGTTTGCCGAGCTTGAGCGTGCCGGCGAGCGAGCAGGCCTCGTGCGAGATGCCCTCCATCAGGCAGCCGTCGCCGACGAAGACGAAGGTCCGGTGGTCGACGATGGGATGGCCCGGCCGGTTGAACGTCGCGGCCAGGATCTTCTCGGCCAGCGCCATGCCGACGGCATTCGCGAGTCCCTGTCCGAGGGGTCCCGTCGTCGTCTCGACCCCGATCGCCGGATCGTATTCCGGGTGTCCCGGCGTGCGGGAACCGAGCTGGCGGAAATTCCGCAGTTCCTCCATCGGCAGGTCGTAACCGCTCAGGTGCAGCAAGCTGTAGAGCAGCATCGAACCGTGCCCGTTGGAGAGCACGAAACGATCCCGGTTGGCCCAGCCCGGATTCCCCGGATTGTGTCGCAGGTAGTCGTTCCAGAGAACCTCGGCGATATCGGCCATGCCCATCGGCGCGCCGGGGTGCCCGGAGTTCGCCGCCTGGACGGCATCCATGGCGAGAGCCCGAATGGCATTCGCGAGGTCTCGGCGGTCCGGAGAGCCGGGTCTCGAAGCGTGTTGTGACATCTCGATGTGCGTGTGTTGTGATTCTGTAGCGGGCCCGGCGGACTTATGGTGAATCTTCAGCCGGGTCGCGCGCTGGCGAGCGACGCATTTTCGCGGTTTTGCCGCGAGGCCGCAAGCACACTCCGGCACGGTTACACTACAGATATGTACTGGGGCAACAATCTGTAACAATACCTATCGAGCGTGGTTCAAGGCCCCGCCCGATGCGGTACAATGCCCGCCCCGACGACCAGCCACACAAGAAGCAATGACTGATACCCACCTGTTCACCTCGGAATCGGTGTCCGAGGGTCACCCCGACAAGATCGCCGACCAGATCTCCGACGCCGTCCTCGACGCCATACTGAAGCAGGACTCCAAAGCGCGCGTGGCGTGCGAAACACTGGTCAAGACCGGCATGGCACTGGTCGCCGGAGAGGTGACGACCTCGGCCTGGGTCGACCTCGAAGAGGTCGTGCGCGGCACGATCATCGCCATCGGCTACTCCAATTCGGACATGGGCTTCGACGGCCACTCCTGTGCCGTACTCAATGCGATCGGCAAGCAGTCGCCCGACATCGCCCAGGGCGTCGACCGCGGCGACCCTCGCCAGCAAGGCGCGGGCGATCAGGGCCTGATGTTCGGCTACGCGACGAATGAGACCGACGTCCTCATGCCCGCGCCGATCACCTATTCCCACCGCCTCGTGCAACGCCAGGCCGAGGTGCGCAAGAACGGCACGCTGCCGTTCCTGCGGCCCGACGCGAAGAGCCAGGTGACTTTCGTCTACGAAGGCGGCAAGCCCGTCGCGATCGATGCCGTGGTGCTGTCCTCGCAGCATCACGCGGATGTCAGCATGGCCGACCTCCGCGAGGGCGTGATGGAAGAGATCATCAAGCCCGTGCTGCCGGCCGAGTGGGTCGGCCCGACGACGAAATTCCATATCAATCCGACCGGCCGGTTCGAGATCGGCGGGCCGATGGGCGACTGCGGGCTGACCGGCCGCAAGATCATCGTCGACACGTATGGCGGCGCGGCGCGCCACGGCGGCGGCGCGTTCTCCGGCAAGGATCCGTCCAAGGTGGACCGATCGGCGGCGTATGCCTGTCGTTACGTGGCCAAGAACATCGTCGCTGCCGGCCTGGCGGACCGCTGCGAGATACAGGTGTCCTATGCGATCGGCGTCGCGGAGCCGACCTCGATCAGCGTGGATACCTTCGGCACCGGCCGGATCTCCAACACTCGCCTGACGTCGCTGATACGCGATACTTTCGATCTGACACCGTACGGGATCCTGGAAATGCTGGATCTCCTGCGGCCCATCTACAAACAGACTGCAGCCTACGGTCACTTCGGACGCGAAGACATCGACGTGACCTGGGAACGTACCGACAAGGCCGAGGCCCTCGCTGGCGCAGCGGCGGCCTGATCCACCCTGAGGAGCACAACATGAGCAGCGAAGCTGTCGCCATCAAGAAACACGACTACAAGGTCGCCGACATCGCACTGGCCGAATGGGGCCGCAAGGAGATCGCGATCGCCGAGACGGAGATGCCCGGACTCATGGCACTGCGCGAAGAATACGCGGGGCAGAAGCCTCTCGAAGGCGCGCGGCTGGCCGGTTGCCTGCACATGACGATCCAGACCGCGGTACTGATCGAGACGCTGCGCCAGCTCGGTGCCGATATCCGCTGGTCGTCCTGCAATATCTTCTCGACGCAGGATCATGCCGCCGCCGCGATCGCCGCCGCCGGCGTCCCGGTGTTCGCCTGGAAGGGCGAGACCGAGGACGAGTACTGGTGGTGCGTCGAGCAGACGATCCACGGCCCGGACGGCTGGACGCCGAACATGATCCTCGACGACGGCGGCGACCTGACGCTCGTGATGCACGAAAAGCATCCCGAACTGATGAAGGACGTCCGCGGCCTGTCGGAGGAGACGACGACGGGCGTGAAGCGCCTCTACGAGATGATGGAAGAAGGCACCTTGCTGTGCCCGGCGTTCAACGTGAACGACTCGGTGACGAAATCCAAGTTCGACAACCTCTACGGCTGCCGGGAATCGCTCGTTGACGGCATCAAGCGGGCCACCGACGTCATGATCGCCGGCAAGATCGCCGTCATCTGCGGATACGGCGACGTCGGCAAGGGCTGCGCGCAGTCGCTGCGCGGACTGGGCGCTACCGTCTGGATCACCGAGATCGATCCCATCTGCGCGCTGCAGGCCGCGATGGAAGGTTACCGCGTCGTGCGTTTCGAGGACGTCTGCGACCAGGTCGACATCGTCGTCACCGCGACCGGCAACTACCATGTCGTAACGGGCCCGCAGATGGAGCGCATGAAGGACCAGGCCATCGTCTGCAACATCGGGCACTTCGACAGCGAGATCGATGTCGCCTACCTGCGCAAGTACGAATGGGAGAACATCAAGCCGCAGGTCGACCACGTGATCTTCCCGGACGGCAAGCGCATCATCCTGCTCGCCGAAGGCAGACTGGTGAACCTCGGCTGCGCCACCGGCCATCCGAGCTTCGTCATGTCCAACTCGTTCACGAACCAGGTGCTCGCCCAGATCGAGTTGTGGCTGCACGGCGACAATTATGAAAACAAGGTATACGTGTTGCCGAAACAGCTCGACGAGAAAGTGGCACGGCTGCACCTGGACCGGATCGGAGCGCGCCTCACCGGGTTGAGCTCCGAACAGGCGAAATACATCGGCGTGAGCGCGGACGGCCCTTACAAGCCCGACTACTACCGCTACTGAATCCACCTTCAGGCGTGTCCACAAGCGTGAGCCGGTCGATTGCGGACCGGGCGCGGCGGCCGTTATGATTCCGCAACTTGTTGATATCGAACGAGGTACCGGGCCATCCGACACGCCCACCCACTCCGGGTCCTGCACCTGACCGACCCCCATCTGTTCGC
>JBAUVS010000291.1:0-4966 GCA_049583345.1 Woeseiaceae bacterium | reverse complement strand
GACGACGACCGCGGCCGACGGGAAGCGCCGGCCGAGGACCCTGATGATGTCGCGGATCGCCGCGCCGGACGGCGACGTGATCACGCCGATGCGCCGCGGCAGCGTCGGCAAGGGCCGCTTGCGGCCCTCGTCGAACAGGCCCTCGGCGGCGAGTTTCTTCTTCAGAACCTCGAACTGGCGCCGGAGCGCGCCTTCGCCGGCCCCCTCCATGGCCTCGACGATGAGCTGGTAGTCGCCGCGCGGCTCGTACAGGCTGATCTTGCCGAACACCCGTACCTGGTCGCCGTTCCTGAAGCCGATCGTGGGACCGCGCTGGCGCTGCCGGAAGAAGGCGGCGCGCACCTGCGCGGCGTCGTCCTTCAGCGTGAAGTAGACGTGTCCCGAGGCGGGACGGGCAATATTGGAGAGTTCACCCTCGACCCAGAGCCGGGCGAGTCCGTTTTCGAGGAGTTGCTTGACCTCACGGTTGAGCTGGGAGACCGTGATTGCGCCCGCCGCGGCGTTCGCTTGGCCCAAATTTTCCATGCTCGCCAGTATATCGGACGCTGCACAGCTTTTGCCGAAAAAATCATCGGCGTAAAATTGTCCGTTTAACCCTACTCCGGACCCGCTCATGCGTATCGCCAAGGAAGCCCTGACATTCGACGACGTCCTGCTGCAGCCGGGGTATTCCGAGGTGCTGCCGCACGAAGTCGACCTCGGTACCTTCCTGACCCGCTCGATACGTCTCAACATCCCGATCCTCTCCGCGGCGATGGACACGGTTACCGAGGCCCGGCTCGCGATCGCGCTGGCGCAGGAAGGCGGCCTCGGCATCATCCACAGGAACATGCCCATCGAGCAGCAGGCCCGCGAGGTCCAGCAGGTCAAGAAGTTCGAGAGCGGCATCGTACGCAATCCGATCACCGTCGCGCCGGACATGACGATCCGCGAGGTCATCGAACTGACCCATGCGCTGGGCATCTCCGGGGTGCCGGTCGTGGACGGCAAGGAGACCGTCGGCATCGTGACCGGCCGCGACCTGCGCTTCGAGACCCGCTTCGACGCGCCGGTCTCCGAAGTCATGACGCCGAAAGACCGGCTCGTCACGGTCGGCGAGGACGCCGGCAACGAGGAGGTCAAGTCACTGCTGCACCGGCACCGCATAGAGAAGGTCCTCGTCGTCGACAAGGACTTCGAACTGAAGGGCATGATCACGGCCAAGGACTTCCAGAAGGCCAAGGACTTCCCGCATTCCTGCAAGGACGACCACGGCGCGCTCCGGGTCGGCGCCGCGGTGGGTACGGGCTACGACAGCGACGACCGCGTTGCGGCATTGGTCGAGGCCGGCGTCGACGTGATTGTCGTCGACACCGCCCACGGCTTCTCCAAAGGCGTACTCGACCGGGTCCGGCGCATCCGGAAGTCCTGCCCCGACATGCAGATCGTCGCCGGCAACGTCGTCACGGCGGATGCGGCCGAGGCGCTCGTGGAGGCGGGCGCCGACGGCGTCAAGGTCGGTATCGGGCCCGGCTCGATCTGCACGACACGCGTGGTCGCCGGCGTCGGCGTGCCGCAGATCTCGGCGGTCGCGGAAGTGGCCGCGGCGCTGGCGAAGTCGGGCACGCCATTCATCGCCGACGGCGGCATTCGGTACTCCGGCGACATCGCAAAGGCGCTCGTCGCCGGGGCCTGGTCGGTCATGATCGGCGGACTGTTCGCCGGCACCGAGGAATCGCCCGGCGAAGTCGAGCTGTTCCAGGGGCGATCGTACAAGTCGTATCGCGGCATGGGTTCGCTGGGGGCGATGGGGCAGCCCCACGGGTCGGCGGACCGTTACTTCCAGGACGCGACCGAGGAACTCGAGAAACTCGTGCCGGAGGGCATCGAGGGCCGGGTTGCCTACAAGGGCAGCCTCGCGGCAATCGTGCACCAGCTCGTCGGCGGCGTGCGCGCGGCAATGGGCTATACGGGCAGCCGCTCGATCGACGAGATGCGCACGCGGCCGACGTTTGTCCAGATTACCGGCGCCGGCATGAAGGAGAGCCATGTGCACGACGTGACGATCACCAAGGAACCGCCGAATTATCGTACCGACTGGCGGGGCTAGCGGATGAGCCGGGCTCTCGCCAGGGATGCGCAACCAGCCGATATCCACGCACACCGCGTCCTGATACTCGACTTCGGTGGCCAATACACACAATTGATCGCGCGCCGCGTTCGCGAATGCGGCGTGTACTCCGAGATCCTGCCCTGGGACGTGCCGGATGCCGAGATCCGGGCTTTCGCGCCGTCCGGCGTCATACTCTCGGGCGGCCCCGAATCGGTCAACCTCGACGAGCCGCCACGCGTCGCACATGCCGTATTCGAACTGGGCGTGCCGCTGCTCGGCATCTGCTACGGCATGCAGACGATCGCCGCCGAGCTCGGCGGCAAGGTCGAGGCGTCGGCGCATCGCGAGTTCGGCTACGCCGAGATCGTGCCCGG
This sequence comes from Woeseiaceae bacterium, assembly GCA_049583345.1. Classification (GTDB taxonomy): domain Bacteria; phylum Pseudomonadota; class Gammaproteobacteria; order Steroidobacterales; family Woeseiaceae; genus UBA1847. Next base: position 2,500 of record JBAUVS010000291.1, on the reverse strand, counting down.
CGACTCCGATTTGTTCGGCGGGCTCGACGACGGCAGCGGACCGCAACCGCGCCTGAAAGTCTGGATGAGCCACGGCGACCGGGTCGAGGCCGTGCCGGCGGGCTTCGCCGTGACCGCCTCGAGCGCCAATTCACCGATCGCGGCGATGGAAGATCGCGAGCGCCGTTACTACGGCGTGCAGTTCCACCCCGAGGTCACGCACACGCTGCAGGGCGAGACCATCATGCGGCGGTTCGTGCGCGAGATCTGCGGCTGCCCGGGCGACTGGACACCCGGCAACATCGTCGCCGACGCGATCCGGGGGATCCGCGCACAGGTCGGTGCGGGCAGGGTGCTGCTGGGCCTGTCCGGCGGCGTCGATTCGTCGGTCGTTGCGGCACTGCTGCACGAGGCCATCGGCGACCAGCTGACCTGCGTCTTCGTGGACCACGGGCTTCTGCGCCAGGGCGAAGGCGACCAGGTCATGGCGACCTTCGCCGAGCACATGCAGATCAACGTCGTTCGCGCCGATGCGGCGGATCGTTTCTTCGCCGCACTCGAAGGCGTGTCCGATCCGGAAGCCAAGCGCAAGATCATCGGCGGCAAGTTCATCGAGGTTTTCGACGAAGAAGCACACAAGCTCGAGGGCATCGCCTGGCTCGCGCAGGGCACGATCTACCCGGACGTGATTGAATCGGCAGGCAGTCGCACCGGCAAGGCGCACGTCATCAAGTCGCACCACAACGTCGGCGGTCTGCCCGAGGACATGCGTCTGCAACTGATCGAGCCGCTCAGGGAGCTGTTCAAGGACGAGGTGCGCAAGATCGGCCTGGAACTCGGCCTGCCGCGCGAGATGGTGTTCCGGCATCCGTTCCCGGGACCCGGCCTCGGCGTGCGCGTACTCGGCGAGGTGCGGCGCGAGTACGTCGCCATGCTGCAGCGTGCCGACGCGATCTTCATCGAGGAATTGCGCGAGCAGGACCTGTACGACGAGGTCAGTCAGGCCTTCGCCGTGTTCCTGCCGGTCAGGTCGGTGGGCGTGATGGGCGACGGGCGCCGTTACGAGTACGTGATCGCGCTGCGCGCGGTCGAGACCACCGATTTCATGACGGCGCGCTGGGCGCGACTGCCGTACGAGTTCCTCGAGCATGTGTCCTTACGCATCATCAACGAGGTCGACGGCATCTCGCGCGTCACCTACGACATCTCCGGCAAGCCGCCGGCGACGATCGAGTGGGAATGACGGCAAGCGCCGTCACTTCGCGGCGAATGCGTTCCGCGTGAGGAATGCGATCGGTATGCCGACCAGGACCATGTGGACGAGCACGCTCAGCACGATCCAGGTCGTGTCGCGGGAGCCGTGGCCGGCCGCCGAGAGCGGCCGTGGCGGCGCCGCCGTCGAAACTCGCGCGACCCAACAGACCGGTCGCAACCGACTGGAAGATCCGCAGCGCGGGCACATCCGCTTTCAGCGCCCAGAACGCGTATGCGTAGGTGATGTCGAGTGTTCCGGCCACAGCACCGGCGACGAACACGGCAGCGAGTCCCTTACGCATGGTCGTCGGCCGGAATGTCGGCCGGGTTCCACGCCACTTCCCATAGATGGCCATCCGGATCGCGGAAGTAACCGGCATACCCGCCATAGAACGTGTCCTGGGGCGCTTTGATGATTTCGGCGCCCGCGCGGGCAGCCTGGTTCATCACCTCGTCGACTTCGGCCCGGTTCGCGACGTTGTGCGCGATGCTGAACGAGGTCGGGCTGATCGGGGTCTTCGGCAGGCCGGTGTCGTGGGCGAGGTCGTCTTGCGCCCAGATCGCGAGCTTCAGACCCCCGGACAGCGTGAAGAAAGCGACGGCGCCGTGCTCGAATTCTCGGCCGACAATGCCGGCCGTCGGCAGCCCGAGGCCATCGCGGTAGAACGTGAGGGACTGCTCGAGGTCGGCGACGCCGATCGTCAACATGGAGATGCGTGGTTTCATGCGTCCGTCGAACGAGATTGGCACGGACCGGAACAAAAAGGAAGCGAGGGCCGGACCGCGGCGTCGACAGCGGCGGTCGGGGTCTGGCAGGATACCGTCGCCGATGCCGGGCGCACGCCGCGGGAGCAAGCGATGTTGTGTATCAAGGTAGAAATTCCTCAGGAAATCTGTGATATAGACGACGAACTGAAGGCGATCTATCACAGCAGCGACAGCGTCTGTATCTGGGTGTTCGAGACGCGCGAAGATCGCAACCGGTTCATGGACGAGACGGCGGGCATGCGCAAAGCCGAACGCGAGAAACATTTCGCCGATTTCTATGCCGACGGCCGATGACCGACCCGGACGCGGAATTCATGAGGGTGGCGCTCGCCGGAGCGCGCGAGGCGGCCGCGGCCGACGAGGTGCCGGTCGGTGCGGTCGTGACACGCGGCGACAGGATCGTCGCCGTCGGTCGCAATCGTTCGGTCGCCGACCACGACCCGAGCGCCCACGCCGAGATCGTGGCTCTGCGCGCCGCCGGTGCGGCGATCGGCAATCA
>JBAUVS010000290.1:0-4179 GCA_049583345.1 Woeseiaceae bacterium | reverse complement strand
CGAGCGCATCGCGAAAAGCAATGACCTGACGCTCGAACAGGTGCAGGCGCTGGCCGGCAAGAAGACGATCGAAAAGACCCGCAAGGGCGACTGGATATTCGTCAACGGCGGCTGGCAGAAGAAGTAGAAATCCGGATTGGCGGGGCGTCAATCGGGCGGCCTGCCCGGCGCAGCGTTAGGTCGCGCGGGTGCGGCCGGTGTTGCGCAAGGCTGGCGCTCAATTCCTTGTACAGGATCTGCCAAGTGACTAGGCAGTTACGACCATGAATGTGCGACAGAAGCTTCTATGCATCTTCTCCACCATGGTGCTGTGCGGCTACGCTACAGCGGAACAGACGGTATGGCATCTCGACAATCTGACGACGATAGCCGGTCACCAGGTCCGGGTAGAAGGCGATCCCAAGGTCATTGAGACGCCATACGGAAAGGCGATCGAGTTCGATGGCGTTGATGACGGCATTTTCCTGGACGAACATCCATTGGCGGGGATGTCCAATTTCACGGTGGAAGTGATCTTCAAGCCCTATGAGGGTGGGGCACCCGAGCAGCGGTTTTTCCACATGCAGGAAGACAGTTCGGATGAGAGGGTGATGTTCGAGACGCGGCTGGTAGAGAACGACCAGTGGTTTCTGGATACTTTCGTCAAATCCGGCGACCAGAAGATTACACTGTACGCGACTGAAAACAGGCATACGCTTGGATCGTGGTATCACGCTGCCATCGTCGTGGATGATCACTCGATCAGGCATTTCGTGAATGGGCATTTGGAGTTGAGCGAGGATATTCGATTTCAGGCGCAGGATGCAGGGAAAACCTCACTCGGTGTTCGCCTGAACAAGGTCAACTGGTTCAAAGGCGCTATCAGAACCGTGAGGATTACGCCCAGGGCGCTGGCACCCGAAGAATTTCTTACGGCCGAGGACTGACCCTCCACTTCGATATCGTTCCCGGTTTAGTTCGCAACGTCGACAATTACGCGTTGGTAGCGAGTGAGACGTGGATTGCCGTGGTCGGTGACGGCGAGGATGATGTGGATTGTCCCCGTGCCTGGCGGCATCACCCGGCTGGTCTTTACGGTGAACCGGGCTTTGGGCTGGTCGAAATCTTCGATATCGAGCTTGACCCCCGTACGGGCGTTGGACATGGCGCGTGTGCCCGCTTCCTCGTAGCAGAACCATTCGTAGGAAAGAGCATCGCCATCGGGATCGGTCGAACCGGTTGCGCTGAGCTCGACGCGCTCGCCAGGCCTGGCGGTGATCAACGCCGGGTGGTCGAGCCTCGGCACCGGCGGGTGATTGGCTTCGGCGTAGGGCATGATCGTCCAGTCCATGCGCGCAGCGAAGTCGTTCTGGAAGGCGCTGCGCCAGCGCCAGATGGTTGCCTGGTTGGTGGTGTGCCACTTGCCGTCGTTTCCTAATACCTCGTCCTGGACGTCGGTCCAGATCGGCCGGGTCTCCCGGTCAAGGAACCACTTCTCCGTGCGCGGCGTGTAGAGTTCATAGCGACCACCCCAGCCGCCCCAGTTCGGGTGCTCAGGGTCGCTCAAGCCGTTGTTAATGAGATTGAGGAACGAGGGCGTGTCGCCTTCCATCATGAATTCCCAGCGTGGATATTCGGCGCCCAATGGGCCCTTGCGGATGTTCCGGTCGAGCCATTCGTTGCTCACAAGAAGGTAGTCGGCCCCGTCGAAGCGGCCGTGAAAGTTGTCGCCACCGATGCCGATCCACGTCGCATGGTGAAAGCCGCCGCCGGCGTTGATACCGGGACTCACCACGTAGAACAGGTCCGGGAACTCTTTGCGAATCCACGGGCCGCTGTCGTCTTGGTCGGAGATCGCGTAGACGCGGAGCTTGGCCACGAATTCGGCGACTTGTTCCGGTGGGCGAGTCGTACGGACTTTCCAGAGCGCCTGGGCGAGCACGCTCGGGCCTCCCCACACCACCACCCATACCGGCCGGGGGTCATCGCGATCGATGGCGCGGATCAGCGCCTCGGATCCGGGTGAATCCTTGCCCGCTCCCACACCCTGCATGCCGCCGACCGGAATACCCTCTTTGACGCGATTGCGCAGATAATTCTCCGTAGGGAACCCCGGTTCGTGTAACTGCAGGTTGGCGCGCACTTTGCCGTAGGCCGCGACAATTTTCAAAATGCGCTCCGGGTTGACCTGCCCGCTCACAGCGGTCGCAACGAGGCCTTCGATGTCCAGTTGGTTCGCATACGTCATCAACCGGACCATCGACATCGCGTCATCCGGATCGCCCCCGATGTCGGTCAGGACGAACAGGCGGGGTTTTTCAGTGGCGCCGGCGATCGTGGCCGTCAGCGCGAGCAGGACTGCCGCGCGACAAAGTGTTCGCACCAGTCGCACGATGTACTGCAGATTGAACATGAATTCGTCTACTCCTGATCGGCGGCACGAAGGACGAGAATGGTGTCTTCCCATCTTTCGGGCGGGACCATGTCTCGGACTTCATCCCGCGCAAATCCACCAGCCTGCGCCGTCTGACCGTCGCGCGGATCGAACCATTGGGCTTCGGCTGATTGGTTCAGGGTGTTTCTTATCCTTGCCTGCGAATTGTTGGAAAAGTACACCAGGGCCATATCGTCGGTATTGACAGTGACCGCGGTCTTCAGGCTCTCACCTTCGCCGACGGGGCCTTCAATAACACGGCCATCCGGGATCCATTCGGACCACTGGTGTTCCAGCAAGAACGCCTTGGCCACGCCGGCAAACTGGGCGCCTGCAGGAAACGCGAGGGCCTGTTTCCAAGTGTAGCCGCAATTGTAGTCTCCACCGTTGCCGCGCATGGACCAGATCGGGCCTGCGCCATAAGTATGCCCGGCGCCGCCGGCAAAGAAGGTGTGGTAAACCTGACGGCGGTATTTAAGGGGAGTGACCCACCCGCATTCGTGACGATACGATCCGTACTCGTAGGAACCTTCGAGAAAGAGGCTCGGCTTCACCGGATCTTCGAGTTGATAGTCACTCAACATCGTTGGGTAGACTTGATCCACCTCTCTCCAGACTTCAACGCCATTGGCATCGAGCCAGGCATCCTCGTGAAACCATTTCGAAGAATTGTCGAGCGCATCGCCGTCCGGGTGATACGTCATGAAGACCTTGTCCCAGGCCGGGCTCGATTTATTCCAAGCGGGCTTTCTCCCCGTTACACCCTGCGCGATGCCTTCCGCCATTGCCCGGAAGACCGGGCGCTTGTCCCATTCCTGATAGTGCGCATATTTGTCATAGCCATGTATCTGTGCCTTGGCATCGCCACCCAAAACCCAGATGATATGCGGCTCCTGTCGATAACGCCTTCCCAGAAAAGCACCATATGCCCTGGCTTGCTCCACGGTGATCTCTTCGTGCGCTCCTTGGAATTGCGGGGTGATATAGGCTCGTCCCCAGCAAGGCAGCAGAGCCAAATACATATTCCGCTTCTTTACGGCAGCCACTACATAGTCGACATGGTCCCAATAGTCATTGGGCGAGTCGGGGCTGCCTCCTTCAACAACTAGCGGCTCGGCCGTGTCAGGAGAATCTTCGCCGCCGCGAAAGGGTCGGTCGCCGTATGCATTGGCGGCATTGTGAGGGCCGCTATCCATCCCGCCACCGTGCGGATACCAATACGCTACTGCCTGAATGACCGTGAATCCCAGCTTTTGACGGTTATCCAGGTATTCGTCGACCTCTTCGCGAGTGAGTTGCTGAAACAAGCCCCAGGCCGTATCCCCGATCCAAAGAAAAGGCGTGCCGTCCTTGTGTTGAATCGTATGCCCGTTTTCGGAGACCCGGAGTTCTCCATGTTGCTGCCAGGCCGGCTCGGCCGGCGATGCCAGGGGAAGAACCAGCGTGAACCACAGGGCAATCAAAATATGTCGTTTCATGTGCATACCTTTTCAACTCGCAGATTCATCTTGTCATGTTCAACTTGCACTTGTCCCGGGCCGGGATGACAGCGCCCATCCTGTATGCCTTGCCGCAGCGATGGCGTCAGAGCAATCGGCCGTGTCATGACGAAGCAGCTTCGTTGCTCAGTTTCCCGAGATTTTCTTCGCATATTCAAAAAATGCCTGCTTGCGAGCATGGTTCACGCCCCAGTCGACGGGGACAGACTGGAAGCCGATCCGGATGTCCGTCTCGTCGGCACGGCGGTAGTCGAAGTAGCCCCATCC
>JBAUVS010000289.1:0-4389 GCA_049583345.1 Woeseiaceae bacterium | reverse complement strand
TACAATGACCTGGCAGCAGAAACCGGGACCTGGACAGGAAGTTGGAGTCAGTCCGAAGGAACGGTCGAGATCGGCGGAAGATACTTTGCGCAGTGGCGACACGTCGATGGTGAATGGAAGATTCGCGCCGAAATCTTTGTTGGACTGTCCTGTAAGGGATCCGGCGGTTAAAGGTTGTTTGCAACCGGACGCTCCTGGCCGTTCTGCGCCGCTCGCGACAAGGATGAACGAACGGCTCCTTTCCACACGAGCAGACGCTCAGTTCCTGCGTTTCCGGGGAAACGTATTTTTCCAGCCGGGCAATAATCCGCCACGTGGCGGATTTCCTCGAATCTACTTTAGGTTTCGCCAATAAGGGCCTGCGGGATCGCGCCCGGCCGGTATACTTCGGAAAGCAGCCGGCGGGCGAGAGAGCTCTGAAGAGGCTGCTTATGACCCAAACCGAACTATCGGGAATTCCGTGATTGACCTATAAATCACTTACTAGAGGGGTTCTCGTAGCGTTGGCAATTGCGGCTGTTTCCCACATTGCGGCTGAAAGATTTGCTATGCCGGAGTGGTTTGGCTTTTTCGGAATATCGGTTGCAGTCTTAGCGTGTCTGATAGTCGTCCTGTTCTGGAATGAATGACAGTCCGGTTGTGGCCGAGAGCCGCCCTCCGGATTCGATGCTTCCAGACTGACTGAATGCCTGCCCTGTGGAAAAGCGGACGTTCCAAAAGATCGCCAGCATCAGTCAGCTTGCCAGCATCTCGATGTAGTCAAACCCGATCAGGATCTGCCAGGCGAAAAATATCGCAGCCAGGGTGTTGTGAATGCGAATATTGGTCGTTCTTATCCCGATAATAACGAGCGGGATATTGGCCAGCGTAAACGCGATGCTGAAATACCCGCCATTCAGGATGTACTCGAACCCGCCTTTAAGATAACTATCGACCTGGTCCAGAACTACGGCAAACGCGTTGAGACTGAAGAACCACACTCGCCGCTCCAGGAAATACTCCTTCAAGCTGGTGACACCGTCCCAGGACCTCGGTACGAGCACCGCCTGCAGGAGAAAGAGGGTCACGGCGTAACAGATCAGGAACAGATACAGTCCCATGTGCCATGCCGACACCCGCGTCGAGAAGCGATACTCCCACCACCAGAACATGACCAGCCACAGGAAGCAGAATCCCAGCCACAAGGCATGTGCCAGGCTGAGCTCAAGGCGGCCGTCCTTGCGCGACTGTCGATCGATGATGCCGCCAATGCCCATGAGAATGTGCGTGATACCGAGGCCGACAATGATCGACACGAGCACCATGACGTATTCGAATTGACCCATTATCGATATCCCCCGGTACGGCCCCGCACGAAGAAAAATTGCCGTCGTTCTTCAACCGGTCAACCGGGCGAAGACGAAATCGAAGCGGGACATGCAACGCTCTTCTTGCTATTGATCGTTCTGGTCTGCAAAGGAGCCACCGCGGGCGCCGCAGGTCCATTGGCTGCACTCGGGAGTATAGCGGCTGGTACGCGGGGAGTCTCGGCTGCGGCACGGGTGGTAAACTGGCGATCGACCGCGATTGGCCCGGACTGGTCGGGCGCAGAATCGACGACATCCTGAGGCATGGAAAGCTTGGAACTGTATTCGACTATCACCTGTCCGCAATGCGGGCACTCGAAGCGAGAACGGATGCCGACCGACGCGTGTCAGTTCTTCTATGGATGCGAGGGCTGCGGCATGATGCTCAAACCGGCCGAGGGCGATTGCTGCGTGTTCTGTTCGTATGGGGATACCGCGTGCCCGCCCGTTCAGGAAGGGCGCGCCTGTTGCACGCAGGATTAATGTTCAAGAAATACGAAAAGACCGACGCACCGGCCTGGCAACGCAGGCTGGTCCTGATCCTGACGGCGCTCTTCTGCGCCACGATACTGTTGTATGCGGCGTGGACCGTCATGCTCTTCATCGAAAGGGCGCGCATCCAGGATTGTCAGGACAAGGGCGGGCACTACGACTACGAAGCCGGCGTGTGCGACCTCGAGCGGAGTCACGACTCGCCGGACGAATAGCTCCTCGGCAGCCCTTGCCGCGACAAGAAGAAAAAGCCTGTGCGCGGCCGGGCGGCCGCCCGGTTCCGGAATCCGTTGTCAGCCTGACTGGTCCGCCGGCGCCAGCACGTCGGTGTCGTCGCTCGGTTCCGCTGGCGGCGTTTCCGCCGGCGGCGGTGATGTCTCGGGCTCCGGCGCGGCATTGGGTGCCATCGGTTCCGCCGATTCCGCGGGCTCCGACGGCTCGGCCGTCGTGCCGGCGCCGCAATCCCAGCCCATGCCCTCGAGCCTGGCGACGAAGTCGTCGGCCTTGCGCTGGCAGTATCCGGCTTCGCTCTGCGCACGCCAGAGTACCTGCATCTCGCCGGGAGCCTCGGTGTCCTTGTAGTAGTGCACTTCGCAGGGTACCGAGCGGCCCGGTTCGGTCAGTATCTCCACCCGGCGCGTCAGGTCGCCGAGGGTACACTGGTAGGAATCCGCGCCCTGCGCCAGCGCCAGGCCCGGAAGTGCCGCCGCCAGCAATGCGATCGCGTGTTTGCCGTTCATATCGCTCATCCAGTCAAGTCTCCAACACACGCAAGTATAGCCGCCATGGGCCGCGCTGCCGATGCCGGGTTGCTTCGCGGTGGATTGTCAGCGCTTCGAGACGAGTCTCGCCTGGCGCCTGGCATGCAATTTCCGCATGTCGACCAGGCTCTTCATCTTGATCGTATCGGGCGACTTCAGGAGCTGCGCCATCTCCTCGCTGATCGGCGGCGCGTCCGCGATCTTCACGCGGTGGTGCCCCAGCGAGATGATGTCGTCGTCCTTCAGGATGGTCTTTTTGACCTTCATCGAGTTGACGGTGGTGCCGTTGGCGCTGTTGAGATCGAGCAGGACGAGAGCATCGGAATACAGCAACAAAGCGATGTGCAACTTGCTGACGAAGTCGTCATTGATGATGACGTCGGCGAAGTCGGAACGACCGATCAGCACTTTCTTCTCATTGAAGGTGTACTCGGTCGTCACGGTACCCTCCCTCGTCACGATAAGGCGTGGCGCCGGCCGCTTCTGATCCGTATCGTGGTTCAACACCGGGATCCTGGCGGACTTCTCTTTTTCCTGCGCCGGCGGCCCGTCCTGGACGGTGTCCACGACGCTGACCGGGAAATCCGTGGCCCGCTCGTAGGCTTCCAGCGCGAAATGATTCAGCAGTCCCGGCCAGCCGCCGGACTGGTCGCGCAGGCGATCGCAGACGTCGAACGGGAACACCGTGTCCGCCTGCTCCAGGCCCGCGGCCCTCAGGCGTGCGTGCAGATAGATCATCGTCTCCTTCGACGAAAGCGGCGCCAGCGAGAACCACGCGGGATTGCGTTCCGCGAGGTTCGACAGGCCATCGGACTCGACGATCGGCTTCAGCTTGTCGTGCCCCGAGAGCACGATACGCAGCGTATACAGACCGGGGACCGTCAGGGCCGCAAGCGTATTCAGGATACGCAACGCGGCGGGAAACATGCGGTCGACGTTGTCGATGATCAGCACGGGCGGCTGGTAGGTGCGGGTCTGCTGGCCTGCGTAGTCGTTGACCATGCGCAGCATCTCGTCGTCGTGCTCGTCGTGTACGTCGTGGCCGAACTGCTGGAGCATCCCCGCCAGCAGGTCGGTCGGCTTCAGCCGCGTACCGTCCAGATGTGCCACGGCGGAATAGCGGGAGAGCTGCCTCGCGAGCGATTTCAGGATTGTCGACTTGCCCGCGCCGACGGGTCCATGCAACAGGGCGACGCCGTCAGGATCGCGCAGCGCGGCCTGCAGGAACTTCAACGCGTCCTGATGGGATTGATATGCAATAGTGACCAGCGATTCGGCATCATGCCCGAACGCCCTCTCACCCAGCGCGGAGAAATCTTCCTGCATCGAATTTTTGCCCGTGTAGCGAATGCCTATTATTCCTCGATTGCGCGGCATTTCGGTCGACAAGGTCACATAATTCGAAGTTTTTTCGTAGGGGTTTCTACCTAGGGAAACTCTGATCAATTTGTCATTGCGAGGAGCGAAGCGACGCGGCAATCCACAGGTCGTTGATTTCAAACACTGGATTGCTTCGCTTCGCTCGCAATGACGAATCGCTTTCCAATTGATCAGAGTTTCCCTAGGGTAGTGGTTTCAACAAGACATTGATTTCAAGTAGCTTTTCTCAGCCGCGAAGGCGCTCCACCGGCGAAAACCATGGCCGCTAGCTGCCCGCTGAGGTGATCCCGGCCGCCGCGCGCATTCATGTGGTTGATGTCGAGGTAGTCGGCGGGATCGAGGTCGAATTCCTCCCACGGCAGCATCGGCGCATCGAGTTGCTCGCCGAGTTCGCGGGTGAGCCGATGCAA
>JBAUVS010000288.1:0-11056 GCA_049583345.1 Woeseiaceae bacterium | reverse complement strand
CCAGCTGGTTTAGGGCGAACGGCGAGCCGTCCTCGTCCCAGGTGAACCGGCTGTCGTACTCGCGGTATGCCGTGATGGACTTGAAGGCCAGCGAATCGGAGAGGTTCCAGTCGACCGTCAGCGAAGTGCCCCACTGGGTGATGAAATTTCGCGGAGGGATGACCGTGGGCTTCCATGCCACCGGCCCGGTCACCGGCGGATCACCCGCAGTGAAGTACTGCGGACCATAGTCGGCGGACGTCGCGTATGAGACGTACGGGTTGTGGACCGGATCGTCCGCGTTGTGATACGGGCCGTAGGGCACGAACAGGTGGCCGCGGTAATAATTCACGTTGCCGAACTGGTCCACGAGGGTCATGGTCGGGTTGAGCAAAGCGCCGGTACCGTCCGTGGCGGCTTCGATCTCGGTGCGGTCCGCGTACGTGGCGACACCGGGTGCCATTCCCGACTTGTCGTCCAGGTAGTCGAAGGCAAGGTTGAATTGCAGGTCGTCGCTGGCGATATAGCGCAATTGCGCGCGGCCGGTGACATATTTTTGTTCACCCTGGCGGCCGATCTCGCAGCCCTTGCCGAGGGCATTGGTCGGGATCGTGGATCCGGGATGGCTGCAGGCGTAGTCAAGGACCCTGACGTAACCGTCACGGGTCTTGCCGGCGGCCGAAAAGCGGGCATACAGCTTGTCGGGGACGAGCGTCAGGTCACCGGCACCGCGGAAATCGACCTGCTGGTAAGAGCCGAAGCCGACCTTGGCGAAACCGCCGTTGTCCTCTCCGGGTTGTTTCGTGTGCACCTTGATCGCGCCGCCGATCGAGTTCCGCCCGGCCAGCGTGCCCTGCGGGCCGCGCAGAACCTCGACGCGGTCTATATCGAGGAGGTCCAGGAGGGAACCGGTCAGCTGCGCGTAGTAGACGTCATCCACGTACACGCCGACGCCCGGTTCCAGCGCGGCGATGAAGTCGTACTGGCCGACGCCGCGGATGAAGGCGATCATGCCGGAGCGTGCCTGGCCGCCGCGCTTCAGCGTGACGTTGGGCGCCTGGTTGGCGATCTCGTACAGGTCCGTCTGGGCCCTGTTGGCGAGCATGTCGCCGGTGATCGCGGTGATGGCGACCGGTGTCTGCTGGAGGTTTTCCTTGCGGAATTCCGCCGTCACGACGATTTCTTCGAGCTGGCCTGCCGCCTCGTCGTCGGTCGCATTCTGCTGCGCATTGCCTGTTCCGGCAGCGAAAGTCGTGCTGAGCAGGAGCGCGAATAGCTGTAGAAGCTTTCTCCCATTCGGGTACATCGGAATTCCCCCTGTTTCTAGTTGTGATCCCCCGGGCGGGTTTTCATCACTTTAGATTCTGAGCATGAAAACTCCGCAGAACGAAATGAATTTTGATTGGAAACACATGCATTATACCGAACCGTTCGGTTCGGGGATAACGGCGAGTCGGTTGCTCTCGCAACCAAATGTTCCATATAGAGTTTAGTGAATGAATTCCGCCAGCGTGCGCCTGAATTTCGGCATCGAGTCCGGGCTGACGTACATCATGTGGCCGGCCATGTAGTACTCGACGGTGATGTTCCTGCGCAGTTCGTCGGGCAGCTCCAGGTGGTCGAGGAAATACTGCGTTGAGCCGTAGGGTACCGCCAGGTCGAAGTAACCCTGTTGCACCAGCACGCGCAGCTTCGGGTTCTGGATCATCGCGTGGTTCAGGTCGACGCCGGTATTGGCGATCGGCAGCTTGCCGTACAGGGGATTGATCCCCGGCTGCGCGTGGCTCTCGTCCCACTTCATCCAGAGGTCGCCGGACGCGATGTACTTGCGATCGGTCTTGACGCCGAGTTGTTCCCGGTAATAGTCGTTGAACGCAGCGGTAAATGCCGGGCTCACGGCCGGGAAGAACGGGTCGTAGCTGAAACTCTCGGCGATGCCGCTGATCGAGTCGCCGATATACCGCGAGTCGATGCGGCCGACGACCTTGCCGCGATCCCGCAGCAGTTGCTTGGCGAAATGTCCTTCGTCGATACGCAGGTCGGCCTTGTCCCAGTAGTCGGCGCTGATGCCGGTGAAGCGCTCCATGCCCTCGAGGACCCGCTTGCGTTCCTCCGGCGTGGCGCGGCTGCCTTTCAACAGCAGCGGCGCATACTCGTTCGCGGCGAATGCCTCGGCTTCGCGCAGGAATGCCTGCAGGTCGTCAGGCCGGTCCTTGACCGTATGGTGGTACCAGGCGGTGGCGGCGAACGCCGTGAAGTAATTGATCTGCGGCAGGTCGATCCGGATGCCGGCGTTGCCGGCGACGAAATCCATGTAAGGCGAGACGAGTATCACGCCGTTCAGTGCGATGGCGTAATTCTGCAGCAGGTAATACGCGACTCCGCCGCTGCGTACGCCGCCGTAGCTCTCGCCGAGCAGGTACTTCGGCGACTCCCAGCGGCCGTTGTCGGTAATGTAACGCTGGATGAAGTCCGACACCGACGCGATGTCCTGATCGACCCCCCAGAAATCTTCGCCCTTCTCGTCGCCCACCGGGCGCGAGAAGCCGGTGCCGACCGGGTCGATCATGACCAGGTCCGCCTTGTCGAGGATGCTGTATTCGTTGTCCGTGCGGCGGAACGGACCGATCGAGGTGTAGTCGAGGTCCTCGAGGACCACGCGCACCGGGCCCAGGATACCCATGTGCAGCCACATCGAGGCGGAACCCGGGCCGCCGTTGTAGGCGAACAGGATGGGCCGGGTCGTCTTGTCCTGCCCCTTGCGGACGTAGGCCGTGTAGCCGAACTCGGCGATGGGCTCGTCCTTGTCGTTTTTCATGACCAGCGTGCCGGCGGTCGCGGTGTACTCGATGTTCTTGCCGTCGATCCTGACGCTGCCGGTGGATTCGAAGTGCATCGGCTCCACCTTCACTTCCGGCTTCTCGGGTTTCGCCGGCACCTCGTCGGCCTTGTCCGCGGTCTCGTCCGCGAGTGCCGGCAGCGCAAGGACTGCCAGCAGGCAGGGCAGTAGTAGATTCTTCTTATTCATTTTGGGTCTCTGATTGCCTGGTGCAACGGTGCAGTGTACTGCAGTTGCGGCCGGCCTGTTCGGCGTCGCCATGCATCCGTACACTACACCGGGAAGCTTACGGATCCGGAGGACCGGCGATGTCCAGATCGATGACAGAGACGCGGCCGAAATTCGACGAGTACAGCGAGAAGTACGCCGACCGCATTCACATGGAGCGTCGCGACGGCGTCATCGAGCTGCGCATGCACACGGACGGCGGGCCGGTGGTGTGGGGCCTCGAGATGCATCGCGCGCTCTCGCAGGCCTGGCATGACGTCGGCAACGATCCGGCGAACGAGGTAATGATCCTGACCTCGACCGATCCGTACTGGATCGGCGTCGTCGATGAAGACGAGGAGCAGGAACTGCCGTTCGACTACGACAACTACTACCGCGAAGCCACCAAGCTGGTCGAGAACCTGGTGTTCGAGGTGGACATCCCGACCATCGCGGCGGTCAACGGCCCCGGCTACCACACCGAGCTGGCCCTGCTCTGCGACATCACGATCTGCTGCGAGGAGGCCGTGTTCCAGGACGGCCATTTCCTGATCGGCTTCGTGCCCGGCGACGGCCAGTTGCTGACCTTCCAGGAACTGATCGGCGTCAAGCGCTCGAGTTATGCGCTGTACACCGGGCAGAAGATCGACGCGCGGACCGCGCTCGAATGGGGCCTCGTGAACGAAGTCGTGCCGCGCGGACAATTACTCGATCGCGCGCGCGAGCTGGCCGCGATCATCCTGAAGCAGCCGCGCTCCACGCGCTGCCTGACGCACCATCTGTTGGTGCGGCCGTGGAAGCAACGCCTGATTAACGACTTCCAGGCGCATATCACGCACGAGGGTTTCGGCGTACACGTGTCGTCGCCGAAGCACGAGCTGAACGCCGTGCGCGACAGCTGGAAGAAGAAATAGCGCGACATCCGAAATAACGAGGCGCTGCCGGCCCGCTCCCGCCGGCAGCGCCTCGAACTTGTCCCAACCCCGTCAGGAGCCAGGACAGGTTGCCGCTCAGAATGCCCGGTACGAGACCGTCATTCCGTAGGTGCGTGGCGGCCCGAACTGCGCGGGATTGTCGTTCAGGAACGGCGGCGCCGGCCCGATGTTGAGCACGTCCGCTTCCTGCGTCAGGTTCCTGCCCCAGAGCGCGACTTCCCACTTCGTATCCGCCGAATGCCAGGCGGCCTGCGCGCCGATGATGTTGGTGCCGGGCCGCTCGAACGCCGGGTCGTTGACGAGGTCGTTGTAGATCGAGCTGCGGCCGCGCCAGTCGGCTCGCAACGTGATCAGCGCGCCGCCCGGCATCGGGATGTCGAGGTTCGCGACGAGCGTACCGGTCCATTCCGGGACGTTGTTCGGGCGGTTGCCGCTCAGGTCCACGGGAGGACCGGGATCCAGACGCAGCTCGGTGTCCTTGAGCTCGGCGTCGAGGTGCGCATAGGTGCCGCTCAGCTGGAAGTTGTCCGACACCTGCCACGTGTACTCGAATTCCAGGCCGAACACGTCGCTCTTGGCCGCGTTGTCGATGGCCTGCGTGACGAAGCCGTTGCCGCCGTCGCGGAACACGTTCACCTGCTGATCATCGTACTTGACGTAGAACATCGTGGCGTTCAGGCGCAGGCGATCGGCCCACTCCGACTTCATGCCGACTTCGAAGTTGAGCGCGGTCTCCTCGTTATACGGGATCGCCGCGTCCTCCGGCGTCTGCGGCTCGCCGTTGTAGCCGCCCGTCTTGTAGGCTTCCGAAATCGTGCCGTACACCATGACGTCGCTGTTGACGTCGTAGGTCAGCGAGGCCCTGTAGCTCAGGTGGTCCCAGGTGTCGTTGGCATGCACGTTGTCGAAACCGAGATGGCAACGGCTCGCCGGCGTGGCTGCCTGCGCGGCGCAGGACGTCGCCGGATCGTTCGGGTCCGGCCAGTTCGACGGTACGTCGGCGAGGAAATTCGAGACCGGGCCGTCGAAGCCCCAGCCGTTATGGCTGATCACGAAGTCCTTTTTGTCGGATGTGTAACGTGCGCCGAGGACGGCGTGCATCCGGTCGCCGAGATCGAAATTCAATTCACCGTACAACCCCAGGCTGTCCGTCGTGTTCGAGGATACCGCCTTGACGACGGTCGGCGAGAACGGCGGCCCGGGCCCGTATACCGAGAAATCCTCCTGGAACCAGCGGCGGCCGGCGTCCTGGTCGTGCTTGTCGTTCAGGTAGTAAAGGCCGGCCAGCCAGCCGACCGGATCGCCGGCGGCCAGGTTGTCCAGCCGCAGCTCCTGGCTGAACTGGTCCGTGTCGTTGCGCGCGACACTGAACTGCAGGTCGCGGGGCGTACCGGCCGCGTCCATGTTGTAGTCGCCCGAACCGGTGAGATAGCCGGTGATCGACGTCAGGGTCAGCGAGTTGCCGAGGTTCCACCGCACCTGTCCGGTGAGATTCAATACGTCACGCTTCAGGTAGAATTTCTCGCCCGGGTTGTACACGCTGCCGGTGATGTCGTCCGAACCGGCGTAGGCCGATCCCGCCGTCTTCCATTCGCTGCAGGGATCGATGAAATTGGTGTATTCCTCCTGCGGGTCCGTGCAGTTCCTCGGCTGCCGCACCGGCGCGCCGTCGTCGTCCTTGCTGTATTCCGCTTTCAGGTAGACCTCGACGGCGTCGCTCGGCTCCAGCATCAGCGAGCCGCGCACGCTGATGTTCTCCTCGGGATCGAGGTCGACGTGGCGGATAACGTCTTCCGTGTAGCCGTCGTGGCTGATGTAGTGCACCGCAAGCCGCCCTGCGGAGCGCTCGCCGATGGCACCGTTCAGGTGAGCGTCCGCTTCCATCAGACCGTAGTTGCCGTAACCTGCGCGCGCGAAGCCTTCGAATTCGCGGGTGGGCTTCTTGCTGACCAGGTGCACCACGCCGCCGGTTACGTTGCGGCCGAAAGACGTCCCCTGCGGCCCGCGCAGCACTTCGATGCGGTCGAGATCGAAGAACTCGGTGCTCTTCATGTAGTCGTCCACGATCACGACGTCGTCGGAAACGGTGAGGATGGACGGGTCGCCGGCGGCGCCTTCGGTCTGGGAATTCAGCCCGCGCATGCTGTAGGCGTTCTGCAGTTTGTTGAGCAGCGTGAAACTGGTGCCCGGCGACTTGTCGATGACGTCCTTGACCTGGTCGATGTGCTGCGCGGCCAGGTAACTGGCGTCCATCACATTGACCGAGATCGGGATGTTCTGCAGATTCTCGGCACGCCGGGTCGCGGTGACGATCACCTCTTCGAGGGCCGATTCGTCGTTGTCGGCCGAGTGGGCAGGGGCCGGCAGTGCCGCCAGCGCGGCGGCGATCAGCAGGCAGAACTCGTGCCTCAGCGGCCGGAGCGGGGATCGGACGGACGGTCTGGTCATGCGTGGTTCCTCCATCAAGGCCTACGGTTGCGGCGGGCTCGGGCGCCCGCTCTTGTGGTTCTATTCCTGGATTGTGCGTAGTATATTGTATATCGTCCTACAATCCGAGGAAAGCGATGATGAATCCGTCCCCTGCAAGGGCTCGCGCTCGGGTATCGTAGTCGCCGCCGAAAACCGACAATCAGACAGACAGTGACCCAGGAATCCTCGAACATCATCCCCCGCCGGTCCCTGCAGGCCGAGGTCGTGTCAAGGCTGCGGGAGGAGATCGTCGAAGGCGTCTGGGCCCCGGGCATGCGATTGCAGGAGCGGGTGCTGTGCGCGCGCTACGGCGTCTCGCGTTCCCCGCTGCGCGAAGCCTGCCGGGTCATCGCCGCCGAAGGCCTGCTGGAGTTGCAGCCGAATCGGGGCGCGGTCGTGACACGTCCGACGCTCACCGACGCGATCGAGTACATGCAGATCGTCACCGCGCTGCAGACGCTGGCGGTGCGGCTCGCCTGCGAACACGCCAGCGACGAGAAGCTCGCGCAGATCGAGAAGCTGCACCTGCAGATGCGCGAGGCGAGCGAACGCAACCAGATCGAACCCTTCTTCGAATTCAACAACCAGATCCACGAGGCGATCGTCAGCGCCAGCGGAAATTCGGCACTGCTATCGATGCACGAGCAGGCCGACCGCCACATTACCCGGCTGCAGAACCTGTCCGGCGCCAAGGAGGCCGATCCCGCGATGGCGATGGATGAACACGAAGCGTTCGTCGGCGCGCTGCTCCGGCGCGACGCCGCGACGGCCGTGGACGCACTCGCGAAGCACCTCGAGACGGTGACCGAGGAAATAAGGAAGCGCATTGGAGACTCGCAATAGCAGGCTGAGCGCCCTCCACCTGGGGGCCATGATCGTCTGCTTCGCGGTGGTCGCGCTGGACGGTTTCGATACGCAGTCCGTCGCTTTCGTCGCGCCGGCGCTGCACCAGAGCTGGGACGTATCGCCGGAACTCTTCGGGCCGCTGTTCGGCGCCGGCCTCCTGGGTACGCTCATCGGCTCGATCGCGCTCGGCTCGCTCGCCGATCGCTTCGGCCGCAAACGCATGCTGATGCTGTCGGTCCTCGTATTCGGAGTAATGACCATCGCCTGCGCATTCGCCGACTCTATCGGGCAGCTCGGTGCGTACCGGTTCTTGGCAGGCCTCGGCCTCGGCGGCGCGATACCGAACGTGCTGGCGCTCATCTCGGAATACTCGCCGAAGTCGATGCGCTCGACGGCGATCGTGATTACGTTCGCCGGCTTCCCGATCGGCGCCGTGATCGGCGGCATCGCCAGCGCGCAGTTGATCCCGGCGTTCGGCTGGCCAAGCGTGTTCCTCGCCGGCGGCGCATTGCCGATCCTGATCCTGCCGGCGATCGCAGCCTTCGTGCCCGAGTCGACGGGCGTCCGGGAAGCCACGGTCCCCGTCCGCGAGCTGTTCCGTGAGCGCCGCGCCGCCTGGACCCTGCTCCTGTGGGGGCTGACGTTCACGACACTGCTGCTGGCATACTTCCTGGTCAACTGGACGCCGTTGCTGCTGGTCGAGGCGGGCCTGGCGCATCGCCAGGCCATCATGGGCGTGGTCGTGCTGAACCTGGGCGGCATCATCGGCAGCGTCCTGATCGGTCGCATCAGCGATCGCCGCGGTCCGTTCAAGGCGCTCGCCGCCGCGTTCTTCGTGGGCGCGATCTGCGTCGCGGCGGTGGGACTGCTGATCCAGTCCACGGCGGCGACGTTGCTGGCGTTCATTTTCGTCGTCGGCTTCTGCGTGTTCGGCGCACAGCTCAATATCTCGGCGGTCTCGGCGATCTATTATCCGGTGTCGATGCGCAGCACCGGCATCGGCTGGAACATGGGGGTCGGCCGCATCGGTTCCGTGGTCGGGCCGACCGTCGGCGGCGCGCTGATCGCGCTCGGGCTCGGCCGCGGCGAGATGTTTCTCAGCGCCGCGATTCCCGCGGCGATCGCCGGTCTCATCGTCGTCGCGATGTCCTTCAAGGCGCCGGACAGGGACGATCCGTGATGCGGCGCCCGATGCTGGCACCGATGGCGCTGCTGCTGCTCGTGCTGGTGGCCTGTGGCGGCGAGGCCGCCCCGGAACCGCAGCGCCCGAATATCCTGCTCATACTCGCCGACGATCTCGGCTATTCCGATCTCGGCGTCTACGGGAGCGAGATCGAGACACCCAATCTCGACGCGCTCGCGCGGGGCGGGCTGCGCTTCACCCAGTTCTATGCGGCGCCCGTCTGTTCGCCGTCGCGCGCGATGCTGATGACCGGCATCGACTATCACCTGACCGGGCTCGGCAATCTCAAGGAGCGCTTGTCGGAAAATCAGAAGGGCCAGCCGGGCTACGAGGGACACCTCAACGCGCGCGTCGCCACCGTGGCGGAAGTGCTCAAGGCCGCGGGCTACCGCACCTACATGGCCGGCAAGTGGCACCTCGGTGCCGGCCCCGCCGACCCGATCGCGCGGGGCTTCGACCACTCCTTCGCGCTGATGGAATCCGGCGCCGGGCACTTCTCGAACATGCTGCCCGTGTTCGGACCGGGCAAGGCCGAGTACACCGAGGACGGCACGCCCGTCGAGTCACTGCCGGATGATTTCTATTCCAGCCGGTTCTACGTGCACCGCATGATCGATTACCTCGAGTCCGGACCGGAGCCGGACCGGCCGTTCTTCGCCTACCTGGCTTTCACCGCGCCACACTTCCCCCTGCAGGCGCCGCGTGCGTCCATCGACCGGCAGCACGGCCGCTACGACGCCGGTTACGATGCGGTGCTCGCGGCGCGGCTCGAACGCATGCAGGCCATCGGGCTGGTGCCGAAGGACGTGCATGCGTTCCCGCAACTCTCCTCCGAGACCCCGTGGGCGCAGATGAATGCCGACGATCGCCGCCGCGAAGCGCGCCGGATGGAGATCTATGCGGCGATGATCTCGGATCTCGATACCCAGGTCGGCGAACTCATCGCGTACCTGAAGGCCAGCGGCAACTTCGACGACACCGTCATCGTGTTCATGTCGGACAACGGCGCCGAGGGGCACTACCTGCGCTGGGGGCTGGATCCCCTCGTGCCCTGGGCCAAGCAATGCTGCGACAACAGTTTCGGGAACATGGGCAACCCGGATTCCTATCTGTTGCTCGGGCCCAGCTGGGCACACGTCGCCATGACCCCGTTCCGCATGTTCAAGGGATTCACGTCCGAGGGCGGCGTGCGGGTGCCGGCGTTCGTCTACTACCCGCCGCGTGTGCCGGGCGAGCGCAGCACGTCCGTCGTCGCATCGGTGAAGGACGTCATGCCGACCATCCTGGACCTCGCCGGCGTCGCCGCACCGGGCACGCTTTTCCAGGGTCGCGAGATCGAAGCGTTGCAGGGAAAATCGCTCGTGCCACTGCTCGAAGCACGCGCCGGCGACGCGCCGACGCCGGACCCGACGATCGGCTGGGAGATCTTCGGCAAGCGCGCGCTGCGCCAGGGACCCTGGAAGATCATCCGGGAAACGACGGATGCAAAGTGGTGGGACTCGGCGGCGCTCGGCATCGAGCGCAATACGTGGCAACTCTACAATCTCGACACGGACCCCGCGGAGCTGGACGATCTTTCGGCGCAACAGCCGGAGCGCCGCGAGGCAATGATCCGCCTGTGGCAACGCTATGCGAAGGACAATGGTGTGATCATCCCGGATCGCCAGCGGGCTTACTGACGACGTCTCAGTCGCGCGGCGTATTCTTCGCCGCGAGCGCGTCCTTCAATGCGCCCGCCAGCATCGCGACGTCTGCGCCGAGCGTGATCATGCGGTAGCCGCGTTCGAGCAGGTCGCCGAGCCCGAGTCCGGGCAGGGGTACGCCGCCGAGGATCTTGTCCGCCGCGGACGCGCCCGCTTCGATCCTTCGCAACGCGTCGCGGAAGTCGGGGTGCTCGAATTGCCCGGGGATGCCGAGTTCGCAGGACAGGTCGAACGGGCCGACCTGGATCACGTCGATGCCGTCGATGGCGGCGATCTCGCCGACCTTGTCCACGCCTTCCGCGCTCTCGATCATCGCGCAGACGAGGAGTTCGCGGCCGCCGCTGCCGACGTAGTCTTCCACGTTGAGGCCATAGTCCGACGCGCGGATGGTGCCGGCAGAAAATCCCCGCGTACCGCGTGGCGGATAAAAACAGGTACTCGCGATCGCCGTTGCCTGCGCCGCGTTGCGCACGTCGGGCACGAGGACGCCTTCCGCACCCGCATCGAGTGCCCGCCGGACCGGTACCAGGTCGTGCGAGGGGACGCGCAGGATTGCGGTTGCCGAAGTCGCAGCCAGTGCCTGCAAGCAGGCCGTATGCTGCGACTCGCCGCCGATGCCGTGCTCGCCGTCGACGACCACGAAGTCGTAGCCCGCGATACCGATCATCTCGGCGACCGGCGGATGCGCGAGCGTGTGGACCAGGCCGAATACCGGCTCGTCGTTGCGCAACCTGGACTTGCTGCGATTAGGTCGGAACATCGTCTCCGCTCCTCGTAGGCTGTTGAAAAAGCCTCAGCCGGCGCGATACGTGGTTGCGAACCGGCTCAAAATGCTCATGTATTCGCACATACACTGCGCTTTTTCGCCGCTTCGCGCCTCGTCTCACACTCGCCT